>WTGT01000183.1 GCA_011523445.1 Paracoccaceae bacterium | reverse complement strand
TCTCTGGATTGCGAACAGTTTATGCCCATTTAAATAGTATTAGTGTAAAGAATGGTGAGTTTGTTGCCCATGATAAAAAAATTGGTACAGTTGGCTCTACCGGTATTTCAACCGGACCTCATTTGCATTATGAAATAACACGCAATAAAAAAGCGTTAAATCCCCTTATATTCATGGAAGTATAAAATGTTTGCATCTAAAGAAAAAAGTAGAGAACCTGTCAAAAACCAACAAAAGGAGAATGAAAACATGCCAGAAATTAGTTCTATTCAAAGACCGACCCCCTCGGGATCGGTTTCCCAGTCTCGAACTTCAAACAACCCTTCAATTATATCAAAGGATCTCAAGATCGTAGGTAATCTTCAGACACCACATGATATTCTCATTGAAGGTAAGGTAGAGGGTGATATTTCAGCCCGTGTATTAACGGTCAAGGAAACTTCCGAGATTGAAGGCCATATCAGGGCTGAAGAGGCTATTTTGGAAGGATTCGTCAAGGGCGAGGTTCGTGGTGCAAAAATTCGATTGAACAAGTCTGCCCGGGTACAGGGTGATATCATTCATGGTACAATTGCAATCGAAGCGGGTGCACATTTCGAGGGAACCGTAAAACGCACAGAAGAGCCCCTTGGGTTTTCTGGTAAAAAGGAAATCAACAGCGGAGCCAAAAAAACTACAGCGGCTGCTCCGTCAAAAACTCCTGCCCCCTTGCAAAAGCCACTACCAGGCAAGTTTTAATCGTTTAAAGGCTTTGTCCCATCTGTTCATTTCAGATTTGGT
This sequence comes from Paracoccaceae bacterium, assembly GCA_011523445.1. Taxonomy (GTDB): domain Bacteria; phylum Pseudomonadota; class Alphaproteobacteria; order Rhodobacterales; family Rhodobacteraceae; genus MPNP01. The sequence goes on along the minus strand of WTGT01000183.1, from coordinate 8,711 downwards.
CATCCTTAATCAAGGGAAATTTCAATCAAGTCGATTATCTTGAACGACCAGCGGCATTATGTGCCAATACTGAAGCCATGAATCCATCCAAATCCCCATCAAGTACAGCTTGGGGATTTGGTGATTCGAAATTGGTTCGCAAATCCTTGACCATTTGGTAGGGCGTCAGAACATACGACCGAATTTGATTCCCCCAACCCGCTTCCCCCTTGTTTTGATGCAATTCCTGTTGCTTCTCGTTGCGTTTGCGAAGTTCAAGTTCATAAAGTCTTGACCTTAGGGCATCCATACAATTGGCCCTGTTCATGTGTTGTGATTTTTCAGACGAAGTTACAACAATTCCTGTTGGAAGATGTGTCATTCTGACAGCCGAATCTGTTTTGTTCACATGTTGTCCACCTGCTCCCGATGCGCGGTAAGTGTCAACTCGCAAATCACTGGGATTGATTTCAATCTCTATGTTTTCGTCAATCACTGGGAAGGCACCAACGGAACTGAAGGATGTATGTCTCCTTGAAGCACTGTCAAATGGGGAAATACGAACCAAACGATGAACACCGGATTCGGATTTCAACCACCCGTAAGCATTCATGCCTTTTATTTTGAAAGTAATTGACCGCAACCCTGCTTCTGCATCTCTGTTTTGAGATATCAGTTCAATCTTGAACCCCCGGCTCTGGGCCCATCTTTCATACATTCTTGATAACATCTGGGCCCAGTCACATGACTCCGTCCCACCGGCACCAGCCTTAATTTCAAGAAAGGCATCGTTTTTATCTGCCTCATCATCAAGAAGTGCTTCTACAACTATTTTCTCGATTTCCACATGCAGGTCGCTGATTGACTTTTCTGCTTCCAGAACAATCTCCTCATCACCCTCTTCCTCACCCAACTCAATCAGTTCAGTATTATCTTCAACTGTCGATCGTAAACGTTCAAATGTTTCCATCCTTTCAATAATACTTTGTCTTTCCTTCATTATCGCAGTTGCAGCAAGCTGATCATCCCATAACTTAGGGTCCTCTATTTTCGTATTGAGGTCATTGAGTTTTTGTTCCAAGTCATCCCGTTTGTTTTTTTCCTTGAGTAGGTCCAGGGAATTGTTGATTTCTTCCAGTAACTTGAGGGTATCCGTACGCATTCGATTTTACTTTTCATATTACAAAACGATTCATCGAGTTGAAGAATTATACAAATTCAACATCAAAATAACTCCTGATAAGTGTTATTTCTATTTTTTATTCCTATCAGGAAGTATAGATGTTGAACCATCAATAAACATACTAGCAGGTAGGGTTTAGCGAAAAACGATTAAGCCTCAGGGTCAAATTCGCTATGAATGCCCCCGATGAACAAAGAGCAACACCTAATATAAGTGGCAATCCTGTTCCATCAAATAGCTGACCGATTGGAATGGACAGAACAACGCAGATCAACGTAGAAACAGCACCAATAATCGATGCCGCTATACCTGCAATATGTCCCATCGGTTCAAGAGCCAGTGCAGTAAGGTTGGCCAAACACAATCCAAGTAGGAAAAACATGCTGGCTGACCATGCAATAAACAGCCACAACAACCAATGAATTGGTAAATTACCTGTAATAATTATGAATGAACAAACAAGTGAAAGCATGCAAATGGCAAAATACCCGAATGTTGATAAGGCCCACATTCCCAAGCGTAATACGAGTGCTGCATTCAGAAAGCTCGCACTCCCTGAGATGAGTGCGACGATGGCAAAATAAAGTGGAAAATCATGGCCGGTATCCAGCCAGACCACATAAATCTGCTGGGCCGAGACTAGGTATGAAAAAATACAGGTTAATCCCAATGCAAGGCTGATTGTACAAATAATTACCCTCGGGAAGGAGAATACTTCTACAACTGATTTTGCAATGTTGGCTGTTCTGAATTTGATCCGCTGATGAGGGAGATGTGTTTCGGGTTGCCTGATCATAAACCAGACTAGGGCAACAAGCGCTACTATCTGAAACGAAACGAATATAAACCGCCACCCCAGGGAAAGCATAATGGTTTGTCCAATAAATGGTGCTACTGCTGGTACCAGTACAAAAAGCATCATTGAAAGGGATATGACACGAGCCATGTCCCTGCCTTTATAAAGGTCACGTATCAAAGCCTGGGTAACTGTTCTTGGTGCAGAGATTCCTAACCCCTGTACAAAACGCGACAGGAGTAATCCATAAAATGAATCCGTGAAGAATGACCATCCACTCGCAAGAACAAACAGAATTATTCCCAAATTGGTTATAGGCTTTCGGCCAAAGGAATCTGAAAGGGGTCCCATGATCAACTGCCCAATACCCGTTCCAGCTACAAAAACAATGATCACCAGTTGGGTATTGTTTATATCCAAAAGACCAAACTCACTGCCAATGGCAGGGAAGGATGGCAATACGGCATCAGTAGCAAAAGCCACCAGAGACCAAAGCAAGGCAATCATTGCTACAAATTCGTAATATGGTGGTTGTTTGGTCACTTGCTCTGGTTAATCCGAAAAATTTAATTAACAACTGATAACCATGTAAAGGGAAGATTACAATTTCCCAGATTTTGTATTTATTGATTCAAACCTTTTTTCGGGAAATTTCTATTAACCCGATCCCTTCTAATTTTACTTACAGCCCAATACCCTATTCTGCCCAACAATTTCGATTAGTAACTCCTGTTTCAGCCAGTGAAAATATCTGTACTTTAGACAACAGATTGCAGGCTAGTGCATGACACGTAGATGTTGGGACTCAGATCCGTGTGATGGGATAATTTGGCATAATCATGAAATCATGGAGTCATTCATTGGTGTTTGGAAATGGAATTTGATCTTTTATAAAGGTAAAACCTAAATTTGTTTGAAATACTTTAGACTAATCCTGATTTTCAATTTACGGCAAAAATCAATAAAGCCCACCGGCAGAAATGGATCCAAATGATCCCCTTTCCTCCTGCTTTTCTGGTGTGTTCGTTTCGGGTACGTTCAAATCCTGATTACGGGTTTCAGATGCAACTTCCACTGCTTGATAAATTCCTTCGTCCCAATCTTCAAACTTGATTACCGGCAAATCTGAAGCCATTGGAAATCCACCATCGATTACGCGAAGATCTCCTTCACGAGGTTCGGTGCCCAGACGGAAGAATTCAGCAATTACCGTTCCTTCCTCCCCCTCGCCACTTGTTCGTACCGGCTCACCTGTAAACCTGTTTATATCTACAAATACTCCTCCTTCAGGAATCTTGAAATCCGAATTGCCGTAGATCTCGACAGCCCTGTTCATGAAATTACTGAAGACCGGTGCACAGAGGCTGCCCCCGGTTGCACGCTTGCCCATGGGTCTTGGATCGTCATAGCCAATATAACACCCGGCAACGATTTCGGGGGTATAACCAATAAACCATACATCATTTGCATTATTGGTCGTTCCAGTTTTCCCGGCAACTGGAAAATCCGCCTTGACTGTTCTAGAAGCAGTCCCTCGTTCCACAACCCCCTGCATCATTGAGGTAATCTGATAGGCAATAACAGGATCTATTACCTGGGGGCTTAGGGATAGGACTTCCGGAATTTCACCCTTAGGCAAAATGGGATTTGTACAATCGCTGCATATCTGCATAGTTGCCTTGTAAATGGTATTGCCATTCGTGTCCTGAACCCGGTCAACAAGTGTCGGGGTGACCTTGAACCCTCCATTGGCAAACATGGCATAGGAAACAACAAGTTTTATGAGAGTTGTTTCCATCGCTCCCAAGGAGTTGGCCAAAAACGGAGGCATTGCATCATAAACACCAACCTTTTCGGCAAAACTGGATATTTTTTCCAATCCAATGTCATTGGCAAGACGGACCGTCATTAGATTTCTTGACTGCTCAATACCTGTTCTGAGGGGAACAGGACCATAAAACTTGTTACTGTAATTGACCGGTCGCCAAATGCCTTGAGGAGTATCCAGGTTGATCGGTGCATCAAATATAATGCTTGTCGGTGTAAAGCCGGAGTCCAGGGCAGAAGCATAAACAATGGGCTTGAATGCCGATCCCGGTTGGCGGAGGGCTTGGGTTGCCCGATTGAAACTTGACTGTTGGTAGGAAAAACCTCCAACCATGGTAAGAACCCTGGCAGTGGTTGTATCCATTGCAATGAAAGCGCCCTGAACCTCAGGCAGTTGATGCAAATTCCATGAAACAATATTACCTTCATCATTTCTGTTGGATGAAACGTAAACATATTCACCTTCCTGCAGAAACTCGTTGGCTTTGCGGTCCCCTTCCGGTAGCCTGTCCTGATCCAAACTCTGAACCCACTGAAAACTGGTTTCATCTAAAATACTGGTTGAGCCTTTCGGATGACTTTCAATGGATAAGTATGCCGTATTGCCTTCAAACCTGACAACATAAGCCAATGACCACCCCTCAATATCCCTAGGCAAATCCACCTCGAAGGGCTCTTTTTCTTCCCGGGAATTTGAAGAAACATTCTGCTTTGTACCTATCCAATTTCCCGTGGATCGGTCATAATCCTCCAAGCTTTGACGAAGTGTAGATATGGCTATTTCCTGCAACTGAGGATCAATGGTTGCGCGAATATTCAAACCGCCTTCAAAAAATTCGTCAACCCCAAACTCCCTAGAGAGCTGCCTGCGGATTTCATCGGTGAAGTAACTTCTTGGCGGAAGCGATTGCTTGAATGAGGGATAATCACCACTCATTACGGTTTTCAGACTCTGCAACTTGGCAAATTTACCCTCTTCATCAGAAATGTGTTTGTTTTGAACCATTTCGGTTATCACAAAATTTCTACGGGTTATGGCTCGAACATGATCCCTGACAGGATGGTAGTTCGAGGGTGCCTTTGGCAGAGCTGCCAGATAGGCAGCCTCCTCGATGGAAAGTTCATCTAGTGACTTGTTGAAATAAGTTTGGGCTGCAGCTGTAATGCCATAGGAATTCTGACCCAAAAAGATTTCGTTCAGATACAGTTCCAGGATTTTTTCCTTACCAAGTGCCTTTTCGATCTTTACTGCCAGAATGATTTCCTTGAGTTTCCGCTCCACTGAACGTTCTCTGGACAAAAGAAAATTTTTCATTACCTGCTGAGTGATGGTGGATGCACCTCTTAGACGTTCACCCTGCATTGCCTGAACTCCAGCCTTGATTATTCCCAATGGGTCAAGACCTTGGTGTTGAAAGAAATATTTGTCTTCGGCAGAAACAACAGCATGAATGACCAAATCAGGTATTTCCTCGTACGGGCTATACAACCTTCGTTCCTTGGCAAATTCATCAACAAGTTTTCCTTCGGAAGAAAAGACCCTGCTTATGGTTGGAGGAGAATAATTTTCCAACTCCTCGAAGGTAGGCAGATTGGAACCTACAACTACAATCATACCGGTCAAAGCAACAAAGGCAAATGTGATGCCGAGGCAAACTTCACTGAATCCCCAAACAATTACCCCCAGAGCTTTTTGCCATAATCCTTTGGTTTTTGGCGGTACTTTCCTGAGTGGCTCCTTGTGGTATCTGGTGAATGGACGGACGGGCTTCATGGCTTGCTGCGGGGATAATCGCCGATAATCATTGATATTTTCAATTTTGCACTACATTTAAATAGTAATTAATTCTTGGGTTTGTTCACTTTCTGAAAGATAAATTTTCTTTGAACAAATTTTTTTGATAATTTGTTGACTTTGAGTTGTGTATCAGTAGTTAACTTATATAGTCGCTACTCATTTAAAAAATAATAATTCGGGTAGCAGAATGGATGTGTAGATAAAATCATCCTTGTTGTCACAATGGCAAAACATGTCTGTTCACAATTATACTTAATAACTTACCCAAGATTTTTATTTTGGTCCGATAAACGGCAAACAAATTTCTGGTGATTTGCGAAATACATAGTGAAATGAAGACCTACAAAACGTCAACCAACTATACTCCACCTCATGAGTCGTGGCCGTGGATTACGGAAAAAAACAAACGAATGAAAATTCAACAAACCAATTTTGGCACTACCCAGTTATTCAAACTTGGATGGGAAAGTGCACTGATTTTAAAGAGAAAAATATGCATTCTTCAATACTTATTGATACCGCCGGAGGAGATGAAACCCGGATATTGGTACTTGAAGGAGGTAAGGTACAGGAATTCAAAAGAGAAGCCAAGACCTCCAATCGACTGGCAGGGAATATTTATCTTGCCAGAATTGATAAAATCGAACCTTCAATTCAGGCTGCTTTCGTAAACATCGGTACGGACAAGCACGGTTTTTTACCGTTCCGGGCCATTCATCCTGATTATTACAATATTGATATTAATAGCCTGGATTCTGAACCAGCCGGTCCAGAAGAAGCCTTGATAGATGGGACCAATGCAGTAGACTCAAATTTCCTCAGGGAATTTGAAGATTACACGACTGATTTTGGTATCATCACCCGTACCATGAATTTGCAGGATACCCCTGATAATCAAAGGCATTTAAATGGTAATGGGATCAAGGGCAGAAACAAATACCAAAGAAGGGCTTCACGAAAAATCCCCAAGGATCTTCTGATACAAGATGTCATAACCAAGGGACAGGTTGTACTTGTCCAAGTATCCAGGGATGAATTGAATGCCAAAGGGGCAACCTTAACCACCTATATTAGTTTGCCAAGCAGATATTGTGTACTGCTTCCAAACAGTGATAAGGGATTTTCAATCAGCAGCAAGATCAATTCGGCGGAAACAAGTCAGCATTTGAAAACAATCTTCAATAACTTCAATTTCCCTCAGGGGGCGGGCCTGATAATGAGAACCATCAATGCAATTCCCCCCGGGGAGGTCATTGAAGCTGATATCAACCGTCAGGTGAATACCTGGAAGGATATTCTTGAAAAGGCCAAGGTTTCCAAGGCCCCGGTACTTTTGAAACCGGCAAGTGACTTGATTGAAACAACCATCAGGGATTACTTCCGTGATTCAATTGATGAAATTATAGTTGCCGGGGACAGGGGATACGAGCGCACCGTCGAGGTTGTCAACTCCCTGGTTCCACATGAATCCGGTAAGATCGTCAAGCACAACAGTTTGAAACCTTTGTTTGTTCTGCATGATGTTCATGAAGACCTCAGGAATCTTCATAATCCGCGTGTAGAATTGGCTTCTGGTGGTCACCTGATAATTCAGCCAACAGAAGCCTTGGTATCAATTGATGTCAACTCGGCCAAATCAAACCAGGGAAAAACCCTTTCCGAAACTGCACTAAGAACCAATATCGAAGCAGCCAAGGAAATTGCCAGGCAATTACGGTTGCGGGATTTGGCAGGTATCATTGTAATTGATTTTATAGACATGGAATACCAACCTCATCGCAAGGAGGTTGAATCTGCCCTTCGTACTGCCCTGCGAAGGGATCAGGCCTGGATCAACTGCGGGTATATTTCCAAATTGGGCTTATTGGAAATGACACGCCAGAGGGCTGGTGAAAATCTGGCTACCAATACAACCAAGGTTTGCCCTGCCTGTAGCGGCACCGGTCGGGTAATACTGGACGAAACCCTTGCTGTAATAATTCTCCGGCATATTGAGGCAGAATGTTCGCTTAAGAGACCAGGAAATGTCCAGGTATCCGTTTCAGCTCCACTTGAGAATTATTTTCTCAACGAAATGCGAAGGGAGATTTCCAGGTTGGAAGATGTTCACGGATGTCGTATTCGATTCGAAACAACCGACAATCTGTTCTCCCAGGAATACAGTTTCATTTTATACAGTGCAGATAAAAACAAGGAGATCTTCCGATATCCTCAGAAATATGCACAAAACAGCCATAATACTCCCAAACCGACCTGGTCGTCCAAGAAAGCGACCAGAAATTCATCCAAGACTGGTTCGGAGGCAAGATCTTATAATGGTGACACCAAAATTTCCGATGAAAACAACAGCAAGAAGGATGACAATTCCTCAAATGCAGCCATTGATCAAATCCCTGCCAGTTTGTCTACAACAAAAGAGAAACAGGCCACTTCAAAACCTGAAGATGATCTTTCCGTCAACAATTCCTCTAAGGAAATTGAAAGTGCCTTGTTGGTAGATTTGGAACAAGGCAATGTTGGTACAGCTGTTGAAAAAACAACCAAGGAGGAGAAGTCAAGCAAGCCGGCAAAAAGAAAAAGAACCAAGACCAAGGCTAGGCAGTACAACACTCCCGAGAAAGAAACCAAGAAGGAAGTAACGAGCAATGAATCTACGACACCTGCCAAAGATCAACAGAAAGAATCGATAAAGGCGGATACTTCCGAAAAATCAGTATCCGAAGTTGCGAAAGCTGGCAAGGAAACCATTAAACGACGAAAATCCGTGCCAAAAAAGAGACTAGGTTCCAATAAGGCTTCTCAGGATAAGGATTCAACGCCCCTCAAATCTCACGGTAACAACGAATTTAAAAACACAATGGAAGATATTGCACCGCAGGATAAAACTGGCTGGGAGGATTTTAGAGCCCGCCCGGATTTTTACTCTCCGTCAGACCTAAAATAGCCCAAATGATTACAGGTAAAAAAAATTACTTTGAAGTTTCATGAAACTTGAAAATAATGAATCTTGGAACTTCAAACTTATCCCAATAACACAAGGAGTATCAATATCATGAGAAGCGCATTCAGCATGTTTCGTCATATTTACCTATTAAGTATTGGACTAACCGGACCAGTGAGACGAGTAC
>WTGT01000152.1 GCA_011523445.1 Paracoccaceae bacterium | reverse complement strand
CCCAGATACCACAAGGCAGCCAGGGCTAGCCCTGGCTGCCTTGTGGTATCTGGGTAAAAACAATGTCAACTCCGACATAGTCGGGGCCTTGCGTGCAAAACTAACTGCAGAAGAGTTTGAAACCCTGAAGAATGCCAACATTCCGACATGGATGGTCGAAGCTCTGGCCAGATACGACAAGGAAACTACCTATGCCTGAGCATTTCCTGTACTTACCTGCCCGTGATCGCAGGGATATTTTCCAGTACGCTAATACGGAACTTGGACAACCGATGGACATATTGGAAAAGGATGTCTGGGTCTGTTGGGTGTTGCAGACACTTTTTTCATTACCGAATGCCCACCCAATGGCCTTCAAGGGAGGTACTTCACTTTCAAAGATCTTTGGGGCAATCAACCGGTTCTCCGAGGATGTAGATGTTACCCTCGACTACCGGGAGTTTGAAGATGGTTTTGATCCCTTTGAGGAAAGTGCAAGCAGGACTGCCATCAAAAAGTTCAGTGAAAGGTTGAAAGGGTATACCCGCGATTATGCCTTCGATGTAATCGTTCCACATATCCATTCCAGGTTGGAGGATTTCCCCGAACCGGAGCAATTCGAACTTGAATTATCCGATGATGGGGAGAAAATTAGGATCACTATCCTTCTGCCATCAAGAATGGGAATGAATATATTACCAACAACATTTTAATCGAATTGGGTGGCCGCAATGTCATCTGTCCGAATGAACGCCGTATTGTCAAACCCGATATATCCACGTTGGATGTCGACCTTGTTTTTCCTACGGGAGACGTGGTAGTTCTTTCGCCAGAGCGAACCTTTTGGGAAAAGGCAACGCTGATCCATGTCGAGTGTAATCGCAAAATATTCAAATCAGATGCCAATCGCCTGTCCCGCCACTGGTATGACTTGTTGATGCTGGCCAAACACGATGTTGGCAAAGCCGCGATCAAAAACCACAACCTGTTGGAGGATGTTGTCCGGCACAAAAGGGTCTTTTACCATTATGGCTTCGTTGACTATAATGACTGTCTCGACAACAGGTTTTGTCTGCTTCCCCAAGAAGCGGATACCATTCTTCTCCAAGAAGATTACCAAAAGATGCTGGATAATGGAATGATATATGGTGCCCTGCCTTCTTTTGGGGACATCATCAAGGGAATCCGGGATTTCGAACGAGAGGTTAACAACCACTAGCCAGCCTTGGCCAAATACCTGATCCATATGTTCAGGTTTCAAGGCTGGGTATTTATGACCGTCATGGGGCCATAGTAATGTTGTATGTCCTTAAAGTTAGAAGTGGGTAACTGGAGGGAAAATACTGGAAGGCCTTGTTAATAGGAATTTCAGGCAATTTATCCAGATTTTGGTCTAGGTAGGTTTGCAGAGCTATAATAATTCCTGCAGTTTATCCGGCAAATTGAAGCTTCTAGACTTTCTAAATGACAACTAGACAAATACATTTCGCTATGATAAAAGTTTGGCATTAGCAATCTGCTAAAAATAATAATCTATAGGTTGCTTTGAAAATTAAAATTCGGTGAACCGGATAAAGCAGTTGTCCAGCCTAAAGGCTGGATTAGTACAGATAAAAGGAAGAGCAGTAACAATGGTGGCAGTAGCAGTGGATACTCCAGTAGTATCTCAATATCATCCCGAAAAGCTAAAAGAAAAGATCTCGGGTAAATCCGTATTTTCGACGGTCAGGGACATCACCTCGCCGCAAGTTGAAATTCCGAAATCCATTAAGGTTAATTCACGATTGAAATCAGATGGCTTGGTCATGATGAGAAAACTTCCCTCCAATGGTTTCCCCATTGTTTTCTTTGATCCGCAATATCGAGGGGTTCTCGATCGGCTGAAATATGGCAATGAGGGCAATGCAAGAACAAAAGCGAGATCTCAACTTCAGCAAATGTCGGAGGAGACAATCATTTCCTTTATCAATGAAATAGACCGAATACTGGCACCAAGTGGACATATGTTTCTGTGGTTGGACAAGTTTCATTTTTGCTCGGGATTTCAGGATTGGATCAATGATACCTCACTTGATGTTGTCGATTTTCTTACCTGGAACAAGGGAAGGATCGGCCTGGGCTACAGAACCAGAAGAATGAGCGAATACCTGATTGTTGCCCAAAAACATCCAAATCGGGCCAAGGGTATCTGGAAACTCAGAAACATTCCTGATGTTTGGGAGGAAAAGGTACCCCGGAAAGGTGTACATATTCACAAAAAACCCGTCAAGCTGCAGGAAAACCTGATCAGAGCCGTATCCAACCCGGATGATTATATCGTGGATCCTGCTGCAGGCAGTTTTTCCGTGTTGGAGGCATGTGAGGGAACAGGCAGGAATTTTATCGGTTGTGATATTGAAGGTTGACAGGTTCAACCACCATTTGAAAGCCTTCACAATTAATCGTATCTGACTTGCAAGGACTGAAGCATGCCTTCCAAAGGTATATCCGGAAACAATTTGCCTCATGGCGGAATCATTCTTGTCAATCAATTGGTCCAGGAAAATGTAATCCGAGTATTTTCGGTACCTGGTGAGAGTTTCCTGAATGTCCTTGACGGGTTGCATGATTCTTCAATCCAGAATATTGTTTGCCGCAATGAGGGTGGCGCCTGCTTCATGGCCGAAGCCTTTGGCAAAATAACCGGTCAACCTGGTGTTGCATTTGTAACACGAGGTCCGGGGGCTTCCAATGCATCGGGAGGAATACACACGGCCAAGCAGGATTCAACACCAATGGTGTTGTTCATTGGGCAGGTCAAATCGGTCCATCGGGGGAAGGAAGCCTTTCAGGAAATAGATTACACTAAATTTTTCGGCAGCCAGTGCAAATGGGTTCATGAAATCAGGAGTGCGGATGAGATACCCGAGGTTGTTGCCAAGGCCTTTGCCATTGCCAAAGAAGGCCGACCAGGTCCTGTAGCCATCTCCCTTCCTGAAGATATACTGGATCAAAGATCCGATGTTGAAACCCAAAATTCCTTCCAACCCCGCAACTCCAAACCTGATCGTGATCATGTCAAGCAACTAATCACATATCTTGAAGTCTCTACCCAACCACTGATCGTGGCAGGTGGATCCGTTTGGTCGCAGAGATGTAACGATTTACTGGAAGATCTGTCCGCCAAAACCGGTATACCGGTTGCAACCACCTTTCGCAGGCAGGACAGGATAAATAATCTGCATCCCAATTATGCAGGTGACTTAACGGTTGGAGCAAATCCAAAACTGGTTGAAATCGTGGAGGAAACTGATCTGTTGTTGTTGTTGGGAACCAGATTTGGGGATATTCCCTCACAAGGATACAGCATTCCTTCCCGGCACAACGATCGGAGAAAAATAGTCCATGTATTCCCGTCAAGTGAGGAATTTGGTAAAAACCTGCCCATTGACCTCGGTATTTGCTCTAAACCCGAGGACCTCCTTGCAGAATTGTCTGACTTGCAAATTGAATTGAAGGCAGAATTGTCCGACTGGACTGAAAAATGCCGATCCTCATACAGGGAATGGATAACAGTGAGGGATGTACCTGGAAAGGTCAAATTTCCCGAAATCATTGCGTGGCTTTCGACCAATCTCTCTGAGGAAACAATTGTTACTAATGGTGCTGGGAATTACGCAGCCTTTTTACACCGTTTTTATCAACCCAAGAAATTTGGAACACAGATAGGCTCAACATCCGGAAGCATGGGATATGGATTGCCTGCGGCTATTTCTGCTAAGTTGGAATTTCCAAATCGTACTGTGGTGTGTTTGGCCGGTGACGGGTGTTTGCAGATGACCATCAACGAAATGTCTACGATTTCCCAGTATGGCATCAAATTGATAGTGCTGGTAGCCAATAATGGCTTGTTTGGAACAATCCGAATGCATCAGGAACGATACTTTCCCTACCGGGTTTCCGGAACCGATTTATTTAACCCTGATTACCGATTGTTAGCCAAGGCTTATGGCTGGCATGGCGAACTGGTGACCGAAACCGCACAATTCCCGGATGCTTTTGAACGCTCCCTGAAGGCAGACAAGCCTTCACTTATTGAGCTTAAACTGGATCCGGAAGCAATTTCACCAAGTGAAACCATTTCAAGCTTGCGGAGTTGATGATTTCACGATCAAAAAAATTGAGGATTACATTATGTTTACATTGAGATTTTTTGCCGTTTTCCTACTGATTTCCCTTGTACCGATTGCCGGGAAATCATCCATTGTACCCTGCGGGGGCACTTTTGATGAATTTATTGAAACCGTAAAACAGGAAGCACTAGACCGGGGTACGAGTCAGGAAACAATAGATGGCTTTCTGGCAAGTGTGGAACATGATCCTGATGTCATCAGAAGGGACAGATCACAGGGGATATTCAAAAAATCCTTCATCGAATTTTCAAAACTCGTGATGACCAACCACCGTATCGTCAAGGGCAGTGAATTTGAGGAAAAACATGGTGCAATTCTGGATGCTGTAAAAGAAAGATATGGTGTCCCAAGGGGTGTATTGCTTTCCTTTCTGGCACTTGAAACCGACTATGGGGTGGTTCAGGGTGACCACAATACCTTGAATTCCATAGCTACACTTTCGCATGATTGTCGTCGTCCGGAACTTTTCCAGCCGCATTTGTTTGCAGCCCTCGAATTATACAAGCTGGATAATTTTGACCCGGTGAATACAGTTGGGGCCTGGGCCGGCGAAATCGGCATGATCCAAATGCTTCCGGAAGATATTCTCAAATATGGAATTGATGCCGATGGTGATGGCAAGGTTAATCTCAAGGAGTCTGTTGCCGATGCCTTGATGACTGCAGGGAATGTATTGAATGTCACTGGATGGAGACCCAACCAGCCTTGGTTGGTTGAAGTCATAGTTCCAGAGCAACTTAACTGGCAATTGGCCCAACCAACCCATTTTCAGTCTCTTGACGAATGGAAGGAAATGGGCATTGTACCAAGGGATGGGGTCTGGCCGGATTTGACCTATGAAGCGGCTTTGTTACTTCCCCACGGGCGACTTGGCCCAGCCTTTTTTGCTTTCCCCAATTACAGCGTTTATCTCGAATGGAACAAATCGTTTGTCTATTCAACAACCTCGGCCTTTTTTGCCACTCTTCTATCCGGCAATCCCATCTATCTTGATGGTACCCCACCTCCACCACTTCTGGACGAGGATGTGATCAGATTGCAAACCATTCTGGCCAATCGTGGACATGACGTAGGGAAGGTTGATGGTATTGTGGGAGCAAGAACAAGGGCAGCCGTCCGGCAGGAACAGTTGAACTTTGGTCTACCGGCAGATGCATGGCCTACCAAGGAACTGCTTGAACTGCTTGAAAAAAGCTGAGATCAAAAAGGGGCACTAACTGCATTTGGTCAGAACCTGGACATAATCCGAAGCGGATACAAGGTCAATTACATCTGACTTTCCATCTTCATCACTATCGTGGGAGATAATTGCCTTAAGACCAACCTCCCACGAATTGGTCTCTTCGGTAGCCAAACCCCTTATGCCGACAAGGGAATGTCCCGAACCGATTGCAAATGCAGCCGGGGTTACAAAGATTTGCGGCTCGCTACTTGTATCCAGGCAATCGGGTTTGGCAATTGTGGTATCTCCATCCATGCGGATCAATTCAGTATGATATATTCCCTTGGTCAGGTCCTGATCATTGAGTACTCCAGCCAAGAATCTTTGGCTTCGGGTATCATTCTCAACAGTTAGTTGATTTCCCACAACAAGATCCCTTTCGATTTTGGCATCGCCAGTCAGTGTTACCTCGGGACAATCAAGTGTTAGTTCATCAATGGTGGTATTTGGGTTGTTTGATTGACAACCTATACCGTGTAGATTGTTTATGGCAGAAAAAATATCTGGAATGTTGTCCCCATCAGAATCAACTGGGGGACCCATCTCCAATTGATAAAGATTTCGGATTGACCCAAAACTGTCATTGAAACCATCTCCATCCTTGTCAAAACTGTTGAATACAACTTCTGTGAACAATTCGTTGTTGGATTCACATTCTGTCCGTACAGAACCCAAGGTGTTTATACATCTGTCCAGGTAAGTATTCGTTTCCACTTGCTCGTTTTCTGTAGCAGGATAACCGAACACGCCATTCCTTGAGAGTGCAACCAGTGAGACAAATTGCTTTTTCCCTGGGTAGTGAGGCAAATCCATGTAGGGGCTAATATCCATTTCCCAGACCCCATAAGGCCCTCTGGCAGTATTCTTGTCTTGAACATACCCTGCTGAAAACAATTTTGAAGCAACCACAGCCGGACTTCCCATGTGTGGCTCCACCTCCTTGCCTTCGGAAGATACCAGAATGGCTTCAAGTTCGTATTCTCCATTCGCCATTACCCCATCGAGAAGATGCTTCTCAACACTTCCATCATTATCAGGGTCAACATCTGCAATACTCAGTGTTGCTTGAGGGGATGTAGTGTCATTGCCATTTACTCCACGCAAAAACAAGGTGAATCTGTTCCCGAACGAATTTCTGAACGTTCCACCTTCAAGAACAGCATGAGGCAGGTAACCAGCTTCGTTGATCTTATCCATTCCTATCGACATCAGTAGCTGATTGCTTGAGGACGCCACCAAATCATCCCTCAACCGGTCGTATTCAAACCCGACATATTTCTGCACAGACCTGGTGATAAACGCCGTTTCCTTGCCCAATGAAATCGCTTTCTGTCTTTGATCATTCGAGGAAACCATAATATTGACGAGGCTGATAAACATACCGAACAGGGCAAGAGAGAGCGAAGCTTCGAACAAGGTCAAACCCTTTTCTTGATGCTTCAATCCCGTATCTTGATACTCAGGATTGGCAATCCACTTGTTCAATCGCTTAAAAATAGCCGTCATACCAAACTGTCCAAAAGATAAAGCCGAGAATCAAGGGAAATACCACTGCCAGAAAGGGAATTGATTTTTGTTCCTTCCCCATGGGCAATCTGAGCGATCGATTGTAACGAGACCAGATCCAAAAACAACATAAAACGACTACCAGAATTGCATAAAGCATTAGGGTTTTTTCTGTTCCACCGAAGAGCACGATGGGAACAAGTGCAGCCAATATATCCATCGGTGGAAGTATGCCCATATTGAACCTGAGCTGGATTAACCAAAGGAAATGAGTTAGTCCCAACAGAACAAGTCCCAAGGTACCATTCACCATGATCTCGCCAAAAGTTGGATTGGTACAACTCCAACCCAGAATACCCATGCAAAACGAAGTCGGGATTTGTAGTTCCAACGGAGCCCAATGGGTCCAGTAATCAAGCATTGCACCAGCAGTCAGCAACCCAAAAAACAGGATCAAGACTGAATGTATTATTCTTGAATAGTATAAATCACCGATTACCAACAGACCGAATATTCCACCAACAATACACCCCACCAATGTTATTGCGAACATTACGGGAAGGCTTACAATCTCGGACCCCTCCAGCCTTTTTGCCCCCGAAGCAGCCAATCTGGACACGGCAATTGAGAAAAAAAGGATGGAAATCCCGGTGAGAAACAGAGTTTCTGTCAAAGTGCTTCGCCTAGGATGAAAATACTCTCATCAATCATTTGTTTGGGTCGGGGTACAATAGTTTTACCTATCTGGATCGAATCTGCCCCTATCACGGAATACTTGCCCCAAAAGGATTCTGGTCTTTGTGCGTAGTCCCTTAACTCGTGCAAGCCAATAAAATTGCCATTTGTGACTTGATCGTGCTTCAGGTCATCCAACCAAGTCAAAACATAACGGCCTTCCTTATCCTGAACGATTTCCGAATGCCAGTCCAGCCGGGTTTTCTGGGGGATTTCATTTTCTGAAAGCGGTCCCAAAAAATTCCGGTTTTTTTCACCATAGTCCATAGCTTCCTTCTGAATGCCAACCAGAATATTGGTAACGACACGGGTTTTGTAATTTTCATCATCTCCTCTTTCCAAATCAGGAACAAGTTGCATGATGAACAGGGTCGCAAAAGACAGAGGAATAAACATCCACATGATCAAATCCCTCAACTAAATCGACAATTGTGAAGTTTCGGCGTATTGCCTGAGTTTGTTGCCCATGGGACGAACCAGATTATATTGCAGTTTTCTTCTGGCAAGCTGATCCTGTTTCATACCCAGATAATCTTCAAGGAGAGAACGGGAAGCTTGAAACACATTTTTTCTCAACAAGGGTATATTGCTTTGGATTTCAGCCCGAAAATGCGCATGTACACCTGCCGATTCTATGGATGAAACGGCGTTGCCGGCGTTATTAAGGGTGTACCAGAGTGTTCTATCAATCAATTTCAACCAGAGAAAGTTGGCAGTCGGAAGAACCCCACCCTCCAGTCTTGCCCGTCGAAGAATGGTAACAAAGGCCGTGCTTTTCCAACCATGTATAAGTGATTTACTCTCCAGTTTCCTGCCTGCTTCAGAATTGAATTCCTCTTTTATCTTGCCTTGCAGCCACCTATCCCTACCCAACATATGCTCAAACCCATCTTTATCAGGGTAACTGGCATCAAAGGTAGCATTCATGAACAACAATATCTCCCGACCCAATCCCTGTTGGAAGTCGTAATGCAGAATCAGTGCTGCAACCAGCCCCTTTTCATAATTGTTCAAGGATTTGAAACCATTCCAGCTAGATCCCATTTTGTCTTCCAAAACCTCATTGATTCCGTCAATTGTGATATCCTGAAATAGCTCGTCTGCATTTTTTTGATTAAAAGGCACAAGCTTGTTGGCTAATTTTTCGGCTTTGTCCTTGCTTGGTATCAACCCTTCACTAATCAACCACTCTTCAGGACTGAGTGCAGGTTCCAAATGATCGGATTTGCTTCCGGATATTATGGGATTTATCAGATATCCCACATTTTCAGCGGTGGTTGTACCGATTTGGAACCCGCTATCAAAAGCAGGTGATAAACGATCAAGAAATCCTACCTTTGTTCCCTTGATTGGCTGGGTTTCCCACAAACTGTCAAGTGAATACCTATTTCTGAATATCAAATCCGGGCGTCTTCCAAAGGAATGCCATATAACCAGAATTGTTGGCACCAAATAGATCATTAGGAAGGCAACACTGGCCTCCTGATGGATTTTCCACCATAATTCCAAGCCAATACCAAAATCATTGAATGGATTCAGGTAAGGTTCAATATCAAGCAATGAGTTTGTAACTAAGGATAGTGATCTATCAATATCCCCATTGAATGGGATTAAATCCGAAAACCACAAAATAATTTTTACATGGTACCAAGCGACCGTCGAAATAAATTCCATTGCCTTGTCCCTTGCTAAATGGATTAACGATCCGGTACCAAGAAACGCCGTTAATACCAAAATGGTCGTTCTCAGGTGTTCATCGCCGTTGGATTGCTTTTCACTGTTCATTTTCACCATGATCTCTCAAAATAACTTTTCTTGGGTTTCAACTAACCCCGATTGGTGAAACCTCAAAGAAAACAACTACCCTGATCGGTTTGATGTGAATTTTATTGTGGATAAAATTAAGGGAACCTCTTTTTAAACATTTTACAGAGATTCCTTGATTTTCAAAAG
>WTGT01000293.1 GCA_011523445.1 Paracoccaceae bacterium | reverse complement strand
CAATGGCCTGAGGTAGAGTTCATGCAGGACCTCACCGGGATGGGGAGGATCCTTGAGAAGGCTTTGGGGCATGACTAGTCCTTTCAGTGATAATCGACAATTTCAACATCGGCAGGTCCCCTTTCCGTCCAGAGAAAACAGATCTCCATTGGCTGTTGATGCGCAATGAATGATATCCCTTCCGGTCCCCTCCCAGAAGCTCAAGGTGGTTGCCCGGTGGAAACCTGAGATCCTCCAGGGAATCGGCGGCATCCAGGGCCAGAAGCATTGTGCGGGTCCTGCGAACAAGTTCGGAGGGAAAACCCTTGCCATACAGTCCACGCACGGCATTTCTTGCAAGCTTCCCCCTGGTTCCCTGTATCATGCTCCACCATGTAGCACCTGTCTGGGCATGTGTCAAGTAATGATACAGATTATTCCTCTCAAATAGCAGGGTGCCCCCACCATTCGGGAAAATAAGGAAATACAATATCCCGACAGCGGGCAACAGCCCCCAATCCCTACCCTCAGCTGTCGGACGATAACCTGGGAGCCATATTGTTGAATTACCGCCGGATTGCCTTTGCGAACGGGAACGACCACATGGCGATCCAAACAGTTTCAGCCCATCCTGCAAGCTTCAGGTTCCTTTTGTCGGCGTCGGATAGGGTTTCGTACTCTACCATGCCGAGGATTTGCTTCAAACTGGCCTCGTAGGTGGCAAGCTCGGTAATCGGTCGAAGCGTCAGGTCCTTCCAATGGGAAATACTGAAAGACTCAATGAGAAAAAAAGGTACTGCGTTGATGGCCAGATAACCAATAAAAAGGCATAAAAAAGGGCGCAACCAGAACCTGTAGAAATCGGATGACCAACACCTCAACCCATACAGGATCCGATCCTGCCAATACTCGATCCACATGCCCAAATCAAAAATGGAGGGTGAACCCCGTTCCTTGCTGAGGAAATACTCAATTCGCTCCAACTGCCTGTCTAGCACAGTCAGCTGACGATTGTCCTGGTTAATGGCCGCCAGCCTTCTCATGTCGAGAAACAACGATCTGTGCTGCAGACAATTGAAAAACTTTGGATCGATTCTTTCGCGGGGTCCAAGATAGATGGATGTCCGTTTGTCTTCCTCCCCCTCAATTACCAGATTGACATGCAACCGATCTATCCGGTTCATGCCGGAGATCTCAATGGAAGAATATCCCTCCTGAATCGAGAGGCTGGCTAACCGCTTGTTGGCTACGAACGAAATTTCTCCCAGTGCTTTCGAGGCCCTGGCAGGGGAATCGGAACCCTCTTCTTTCGAACCGGTGCACCGCGTCTGTATGTCGTTACCTGCGAAATCATTTCCGGTAAACCACACCCTGCTTCCGCTCCCGAACGACAACAACCCAATTCCATGGGTTGGGTTACAGAACTTATTATTGGAAAACCGAAAGGAACCGTGCCATGGGAAAACGATTGCCCACATATTGCCTCCGGATTTCTTAAAACGGCAACCCTCAAAAGCAGTAATTGCTTTCCTTATAGTACGTTCCCAAAAAAAATGCCCCCTTAACCGGGGGCATTTTCAAAAGGTTGATTCAGGCCTTTAAGCCATCCACCATCTTTCACCAATTCTGGCCGTATCCATCTGGTAGACGTTACCGAGATCAGGTCCATGTGCCAATTTTGTCGATGCGGCATCAACATAATTTGCATACATAGGAACTATGGTTCCACCTTCCTGTGAAATCAGGGTCTGCATTTCATAATAGATTTCCCTGGCCTTGTCGGGATCAATTTCCTTTCTACCCAACAACAACAGTTCCTGGAACCTGGCATTATCCCAATGGGTATCATTCCATGGAACACCCAACTCATAAGCTGTGGAGAAAGTCCAATCTTCGGTTGACCTTCCAGACCAGTAACAAGCACACCAGGGTTTCTTGAGCCAGACATTTGACCAATAACCATCGGCTGCTTCCTGTACAACATTGATATTGATGTTAGCAGCCTTAGCCGTTGCTTGATATAGCTGTGCCGCATCGACAGCACCAACAAAGGCAGCGTCGGAAGTACTCAGATCAACATCAAGTGAATCCATTCCGGCCTGTTTCAGATGGAACTTTGCCTTGTCTGGATCGTAGGTCAATGGTTCCAATCCATCATGGAAATAGGTATTTGCCGGTCCAATCGGATTGTCATAGGAAACACGTCCATGTCCACGCAGGATTTTGTCAACCATTTCCTGGCGATCGATCGAATATTTCAGGGCTTTCCTGACATTGATGTCATCAAAGGGTGCAATATTCGTCAACATCGGGAATGTATAGTGCTGGTTGCCAGTCACTTCGAAAATCTCGATGTTTGGATTGGCCTTCAACAGGGATTCGGTTTTGACATCAATCCTGTTGATGACATCAACCTGACCTGTCAAAAGAGCATTCATCCTAGCCGTACCATCATTGATGGCAATCATTTCGATACTGTTGAACCATCCAGCCCTGCCATCCTTGTAATGGCCCTCAACCCTTGAACCGAGGAATCTCACTCCAGGATCAAAGGTTTCAACCTTGAAGAGGCCCGTTCCAATACCATTCAGCATGGCATCCTCAATCATACCAGCAGGATACATTACGATATGGTAATCAGCTAACATGGTTGGGAAACCGGCATTACCACCCTTGAGGGTCAGGGTTACCTGATTAGGTCCGGTAATTTCCATGTTGGAAATCTGTTCAACAATGGGTTTTGCTGCCGATTTCGCACCTTCAGCAACGTGAAGTTGCAGTGATTCAATTACATCCTCCGGTCCAAAATCCTTGCCATTATGGAAAGTTACACCTTGTCTGAGATTGAATATCCAGACATCACCTTCGGCAGAACCAGGTTCCCAACTTTCGGCAAGTTCACCAATGAGTGTACCATCAGCTGCAACTTCAGTCAGGCAATCAAATACCGACCCCATACAGGCCATTTGCATGAACAAATCCGAATGTGTTCTGGCATCCCAACTGTCAGATGTATTGGCTCCACTAGCCCCGACCTTGAGGTCACCCCCTCTTGAAGGTTGTGCTTGTAAAAGCTGAGGAGCAATGGCAGAGGCAGCTACCAGTGCGCCTCCTGCCTTCAATGCCCCTCGACGACTGATATCATATTTCATAAAGCCTCCAATTCTTAACTTCTCTGAAAAAATAGCCCTACCCTTGCGGGTAGGAAGGTAACTCTTGATTACTGGTTTTACACTGTTTTGTCAACTTTGCGGGACTCCAAAAGAGTATCCAACCAAGTGGTGTCCATCTCTGGTACTGAGCTGAGCAACAATTCAGTATAGGGATGGTGGGGAGGATGGAACATGTCATCCTTCAATCCCTGTTCGATGACTTCGCCATTCTTCATTACCACTACTTCATCGGCAATAGCCCTAACGGTCGCCAAATCATGGGTAATGAACATGTAGGAAAGGTTGAAACTATCCTGAAGGTTGGCCAGCAGTTTAAGGATTCCTTCCGCAACCAATTGATCAAGGGCAGAAGTGACCTCATCACAAATTATAAATGAGGGTTCGGAAGCCAAGGCCCTTGCAATCCCAATTCGTTGCTTTTGGCCACCTGATAATTCCGATGGCAAACGATCAATATAGGTCATCGGATCCATCTCTATCTGTTCCATCAGCTCTTCAACCCGTTTTCTTTTTTCCTTGCCTCGCAAACCAAGGAAGAATTCCACCGGTCGACCAATTATTTCAAAAATGGTTTTACGTGGGTTCAAGGCGGTATCGGCCATTTGATAAATCATCTGGATTTTCTGCAGGTCCTGCTTGGTGCGTTTTTTGTAGTGTGCAGGTAAGGGTATTCCGTTAAACAATACCTCACCAGCAGTCGGCGGCAATAATCCTACTATGCATCTTGCTGCCGTGGATTTCCCCGAACCTGATTCACCAACTACTGCCAATGTCCTGCCTGGATGTATATCGAAATTGACATTTTCCAGAACCGGTGTCTTGCCATAGCTGGCATTAACTCCTTTCAATGAAACTATGGGGGTAGTCGTTGAGGAAACCATCGCTTTGGTTGGCCGCTTGAAGGTTCTGACTGCCCAGAGCGATTTGGTATATTCTTCCTGGGGATCTGACAACATTGTTACGGTATCTGCTTCTTCAATCTGGTCACCTTTCAGCAATACCTTCACCCTGTCGGCCATTTGGGCAACCACAGCCAGGTCATGGGTGATATAAATCGCAGCAGTATCAAACTGTTCCACAATATCCCTGATTGCAGACAACACCTCGATTTGAGTTGTTACATCCAGTGCGGTGGTCGGTTCATCAAACACTATCATATCCGGTCGACAGGACATGGCCATTGCCGTCATGGCCCTTTGCAACTGCCCACCGGAGACTTGGTGCGGATACCTGAACCCTATTTCCTCGGGGTTAGGGAGTTGTAGTTTACGGTAGAGTTCAATGGCATCATTTCGGGATTCCTGAACAGACATTACCCTGTGTTGGACAGGTCCCTCGGTATGCTGATCAATAATCCTGTGTGCCGGATTGAATCCAGCTGCAGCTGACTGGGCTACATAGGCGATTCTTTTTCCAAGAAGCGATCGCCTGGTTTTCGCATCTGCATTGACCAGATCAATTCCATCAAAGTAAATCTCTCCCCCTGATATTCTGCAACCCTCTCTGGTAAATCCCATTGCCGCCAGACCAATGGTTGATTTTCCGGCACCGGATTCACCGATGAGACCTAGGACTTCACCCTTTTTCAAATGCAAATCTATACCATTGACAATCTGTATCCATTTTTCATCCGCCAATCCTTCGATTTTAAGATTCTTAACAAGAACCAGATTCTGATCATCCATATCTAACTCTTTAATCCCGAACTCTTGTGCAAAACCCAGTCAACAATAAAATTGACTGCTACCGTCAGCAGGGCAATTGCCCCTGCTGCCAATAAAGGCAATGTAGCAGTTAGGGGACTAAATGCTGCAAAATTGATGAACTGGGCTAAATCTCGAACCATTGTTCCCCAGTCGGCGAGTGGTGGCTGTATCCCTATACCAAGGAATGACAAGGCTGAAATAGTCAGAAAGACAAAGCAGAACCGCAAACCAAATTCGGCAAGTAATGGCGCCATGGCATTTGGCAGAATTTCCCTGAACAGCAGATATCTCAGGGTTTCACCTCTCACCTTGGCAGCTTCAATAAAATCCATTACCACAATGTTCAATCCCACGGCCCTGGAAAGCCGGTATACTCTGGTACTGTCCAGCACCGCAATGATCAACACCATGTACACCATTATCATTACCTTGTTTGACCCAGCCCACGCAGTGGCAATAGTCATCAGCAACAAGGCAAAAATCAATTGAGGAATGGCCATCAGGGCATCTACCGCCCGAGACAATGCCTGATCGACCCATCCTCCCAATGTAGCTGCAAGAAATCCGCCGGTAATGCCAATCAGAAAAGAAAAAACTGTTGTGGCAAAGGCAATACCGACAGTATTCTGTGCTCCGTAAATCAATCTGGATAAAAGGTCTCTTCCCAACTGGTCGGTACCAAGAATAAATCTGGGATCACCTCCCAAGTCAGGATTTCCTCCCGGCAAGGCATTAATGACCTCAAAAATCTCATCCTGCTCGTAGGGAGCAATAAAATCGGCAAAAATGGCGAGAAGGGCATAGAGGATCACTGTTAGAATTCCGAAAGCAGCCGTTACAGGCATGGATCGAAACAGTTTCCTGGATCCTTCAGTCCCAATCCTGCGTCCAAGAAAACGGAAAATATAACCGGACAATCCACAAATTACCAACAGCTGAACGCCCCAGACAAAGAATTTTATCTGGAGGATGAAATATACATAAAGGGTAAATAGAATCAGGGCAACTGCAAATATGAAACCCACCCCGACAAGATAGGACATATCGCGGAAATAAATGTTCCATTCATCTTTTGGCCAATTGATTTTTTGACCGGTCCACCTGAATAACCACCCCAAGGCAAATATGCCGGCAATACTGATGATAAGGTAAACCAATATCATTTCATTGCCTTATTTCGGATGCCTTAAGCGAGGGTTTGACAGGATTGTCATTATATCGGCCAGAAGATTGAGAAGGATATAGGAAGCTGCAAAAATCAGACAGCAGGCCTGTACAATCGGTATATCCCGAACTTTTACGCTATCAACGAACAATTGACCGATTCCAGGATAAACAAAGACGACCTCTACCACTACAACACCCGTAATCAGATAGGCTAGATTGAGGGCAATGACGTTAATTATGGGGGCCAGTGAGTTCGGCAAGGCATGACGAACGATTATCATCAGGGGTGCAGTCCCCTTCAATCGTGCCATTTCGATATAGGGAGATGCCATCAGGTTGATAATTGCCGCCCTTGTCATCCTCATCATGTGGGCAGTAACGATCAGGGTCAGAGTGAGAGCCGGCAACATCGTCCGGTCAAGTTTCTCCCAAAAAGTCATTCCTTCGTAAACATTGGACAATGAAGGGAATATAGGGTTCAGTACGGCTAGGAACAAAATCAATATATAAGCCAAGAAAAACTCTGGCGACGAAATCGAGGACAATGTGGATATATTTATGGCCCGGTCAAAAATCGAATTGGAATAAAGGGCGGCAAGAATTCCCAGCATGACCGAGAGGGGTACTGAAATCGCTGCTGAAACACCAGCGAGGAACATGGTATTCTTGAATCTCGGGGCAAGTTGATCAGCAACTGATGCTATACCTCCCAATTCGACTGAAGTTCCACCGTATTCAGCAAAATTTGCTTGCGCAAAGCTGACCCCAAAATCACCCTGGATTATCCCGCCTAGCCAGTCCAGGTATCTTTGCACAGGATGTTTGTTTAGACCAAGATCCTCCCTGATAGACTCTACAGCTTCAGGTGTTGCTCCCTGCCCCAGAATTGCCTGGGCAAAATCACCTGGCAGCATGTTGACGGATGCAAATATCAAAAGGGAAACAACAAAAAGGGTGAGAATGCCAAGTACGATTCTTCGTAATATTATACCAAATATTGAACTCATCCTGAAAGTAACCTCTGTTCTCTTTTAACCTTATTTCATTACATTTCAAACAACCAGTTGTATTATTATGATGTTATCGGGGTTTGACCCGAAGCAAAACAGTTTCAATTCAGGTGTAACAATCAGGTTTGCAATGCTGGTGATTGTGAAGGCAGGGTTTTGGGGTTTGCAGGATAAGAGATGGGGCGATTCTGACAACCACCCCATCTCAAGAAGTTTGGAGAGGTGGCTTTAACCACCCCTCAACAAACAAGGCAAAAAATAAATAAGTTTCAAAAATCTGATCAGTTGGCCTGACGTCTTATAAATGCAGGAACCTTGATCTTCTCAACAGCCTTGGTCCTTCGTCCCAGAAAATTGAATTTGAAATTACTGCTCTTTTCATTCTCTGGTAAATCTGACATTTGCTCCGGATGATCAACAGAATCATCATTCTCATTCTGCATTGATCTTATCATTTCCTTGAACCCGAGATTTACCTCATCCTGGTTATTATCAAATTCCTGATGATAATTTTCATTCAATTCCTGATCAGTTATTCTTTTGGGTGCAGTGAATGACCTGATTTGTCTTTCAGGAAGGGATTCGGTTTCGATACTACTCTCCATGGTACCATTTTCCACGGCTTCATTATCCATGTTCGGTTCACTCAAATTGAGACTTTCCTGCTGATGATTTTCATCACTAGCTACCAGAGGTTCCGAAATTTGTTCGGATTCTTCATCCATCCAGATACTTGCAGAACCTTCTTCATCAGTTTCATGCATTGCCGGTTCGAATTCCCAAGCTTCTTCAGATCCAATTTCTTCCCTCTGATAAGTTGTTGAGACAGAATCTTCTGAACTGGTTAGGCCAGTAGCAACGAGGGAAACACATATCTTGCCCGTATATTCAGGATCATGTGTCGTACCCACGATTACATGGACATCATCTTTCACATGTTTCCTGATTTCTTCCGAAGCAGCACTTAAATCAAATAGTGTTTGATCCTCTCCACCAACGATATTGATAAGAACCGCCTTGGCATTATTAAGATTGGTTTCCTCAAGAAGCTGATTGTTCATTGCATTCAGTGCAGCGATTTTACCCCGGCTTTCATCTTCCTTGCTAGGATCGGAGGTACCAACACCCATCATTGCCCTTCCGGGAAATTTCAGTACGGAATTCACATCGGCAAAATCCAGATTTATGAGACCAGGTCTGACCATCAGGTCAGTAATACTCTTCACACCTTGATAAAGGACATCATCCGCCAACTCAAATGCCTTCAATGTTGTGGTGGTGTCATTTGAAATAGAGAATAAATTTTGATTTGGAATAACCAAAAGGGTATTGACGATTTCTTCCAGCTCACTGATCCCCTTTTCAGCAACCTCCATTCTTCTGGACCCTTCAAAGAAAAATGGTTTTGTAACCACACCGACTGAAAGAACACCTAGGTCACGGGCAATTTTGGCAATAACTGGACTTGCACCAGTACCCGTACCCCCTCCCATTCCTGCCGTAATGAAGCACAAATGGGCACCGGTAAGAATTTCCTTGAGTTCCTCTTTATTCTCCTCGGCAGCAGTCTTTCCAATATCTGGATTGGCACCTGCACCCAGCCCTTGTGTTGTTACCTCACCCAATTGAATTGTTTCAATTTCACCGGAAGAGTGCATCAATGCCTGGGCATCTGTATTGGCTATGGCAAATTCAACCCCTTGCAACTCTTTGCGAGTCATGTTTTTGACAGCGTTTCCACCGCCACCGCCAACACCAAAAACAATAATTTTAGGAGATCGGTTATCCTTAACCTGAACTCTTAGCGAATTGAGAGTCATCTGTCTGTACCTTATTTAGTTTACTGCTCTAAAGAAGTATTTATAATTGAATAGGAATATTTTGTCAAATTAATGTAAAATATTTTTCAGGTAAATGTTGCTTTTCTGTATCCATTCTGAGCTGAACAAGGGGAGTATTTCCTCTATTTTCTCCCAGGGAATTCCTTTTTGCTGATTTTCAAAAATATCAAAATCCCATACTTCATCCTGAGGTTGGGCAACAAGAATGCACAATCCTACCAATGAGGAAAATGGAGTCTCCGCTTTTTCACTCGGGTATCCGGTCAACTGGACTGGCCGCCCAATTCGAATACCCTGACCAAATTTTGACCTGACCAGATCATCAAATCCGGTAATCAAACTACCACCGCCGGTAAAAACGATCGGCTGGGTTCCACCAACGTCCCACTCGAAAGCCTCCAGTGAATGGCTGATAGCTTCAAGAATTTCCTCGACTCGGGGTCGAATTACACTTATCAGATCAGATCTTGTTATCTTGAGAGCATTGGGGCGGTCATCCGGGGCATCAAACAGGATTTTATCATCCCTTGTGGTAGCGGTAACACCACCTTGCAATATCTTCAATCTCTCGGCAAAGCCACCTGAAACCCCAAAGGCCTCTACAATATCGGACGTTACCAACTGGCCTCCGATGTTGAATGAATCCGTAAAAAGCATGTGTTTTTTCATAAATCCTGCCAAGTTGGTTACACCATGCCCTATATCAACAATGACTGAGCCCAATTC
>WTGT01000185.1 GCA_011523445.1 Paracoccaceae bacterium | reverse complement strand
TTATCAGTATGAGTATGAAGAAATCCCCCATCCCCTGGCCGGATTGCCGTATGACGGCATTATTGCCCTTGACGAATTAATAACAGAAAATGGATCAGGTGTGATTTCTCGAAGTTCAATACTGAACGGTGGAGAGTTTTTTGGATCAACTGGCCCTTTCAAATTCAATCGAAGTGGAATAACAGAACGATCCCTGGCAATCGCCAAGATAGAAAACCAACGTACAACCATTGTTGACAAGGCACCCAGAAGTCTTTCCAACCCGCCATTAGAATTGCTTGAAAACTGATCCCGGTACATTTCGGGTATAAGCCCACCAAACGCTCAATGATGTCTTCCAGAAAATCGCCGCAGCGGGGGTATTCTATTGACCATTGCCGAGCCGTGTAAAGTCAGATGTCTTAAAGATCTTTTCGGCTGTAGGCGTTAACTGTTAGGTGGTTAGATTAATTGTTGCCATATTGCTCCAGCATCCTCGCCTTGAATGCCTTGAAGTCGAATGGCTGGGGATCGCCACTGCCGATACCTTCGTCGATTGCTTTCTGTAAAGAATCGATCGCCTCTTTACGCTCCTGATCCAGACGAATGAGGTGGCACATATAATCGCTGGTGTTATTGAATCTACCATCTTTTTTCAGACGAGCTTCAACCCAAGCTTTCATTGAATCGGGAAGGAAAACATTCATTGTTGCCATTATTGATACTCCTTTGAACTGAAGCGCATCTTGGCAAATTATGTCAAAATGTTTGACAATCCAACCATCATTTAACGCTGTTTGCATTGGTAACTTTTGTGCACAAGAGATTAGTTTTTAAGAATTCAGTGCAATAAAGACAAATTGTCACCTGTCCATACCGTTCCGCTTGCAAAATTTGACTGCTCGCTATCCATTCGCTACAAATACGAAGGGGATTAACGCTAGTCAAGTTTATAATTCTAAATTAAATCCCTAGATTCTTTCAATGGTGTGTCGGGTCAGGTATTAATTGTTTACACTTCTTAATATCATAACTTCATAGTAAATTCTTGGGATTGTGAATGGTTCGACCCTTCAAACTATTGAAAAACATTTTTACCGTTGGTTTTTGGACGCTCGTTAGTCGAATCCTCGGGTTTTGCAGAGATGTTCTGTTTGCAGCATTTCTGGGTGCCGGCCCGCTTGCAGAAGCCTTTCTCATAGCCTTTACTCTTCCTAACATGTTTCGCCGCATCTTTGCAGAAGGTGCCTTGAACCTTGCTTTTGTACCCTTGTTTTCAAAAAAGCTTGATGACCGGGATCAGGCAAGAGAGTTTGCTGAAAATTCTTTTTCGGTTTTGATTACCTTTCTGTTGGGACTTATCATCCTTGCACAATTATTCATGCCATTTCTTGTTTTGGCGATTGCCAGCGGTTTTTCCGGGGATGAACGATTTGATCTGGCTGTTCTATTTGGCAGGATAGCCTTTCCTTATGTGCTGTTCATTTCTGCTGCTGCCCTGTTGTCGGGTTTATTGAATTCATTGGGACGGTTTGTGGCAGCGGCAGCGGCCCCCGTACTATTGAACGCCTTTTTTATCCTGAGTCTGTTCAGTTCCTATTGGCTGGAGTGGGATATTGGTTTGACACTAGCCTGGACCGTACCGATAGCTGGTATCGCGCAGTTTGTTCTGGTTTGGTTTGCTGCTCTGAAAGCAGGTTTTAATCTAAGACTGAAACTGCCAAAATTTTCACCCGAAATAAAAAAGCTGCTGATATTGGCAGCTCCCGCGGCCTTGACTGGTGGTGTTGTCCAAGTCAATCTTCTTATTGGCAGACAGGTGGCGAGTTTTACTGATGGGGCAGTTGCATGGTTGAGTTACGCTGACCGGCTATACCAGTTGCCCTTGGGGGTAGTAGGAATTGCCGTTGGTATAGTGTTGTTGCCGGAACTTTCAAAAAAACTGGCCGGGGGAGATCATGAGGGAGGAAACTATACCTTTAACCGTGCAACTGAAGCTGCCATGGCTCTCACCATACCTGCAACCGTTGCCTTGATAACGTTGGCCTTTCCAATTGTCAGCATTTTATTTGAAAGAGGTGCCTTTACTCAAAGCGATACTCTATACACTTCCCAAGCACTCATAATTTATGCCTTTGGGTTACCTGCCTTTGTACTTCAGAAAGTTTATCAACCGATCTACTTTGCCAGGGAAAATACCAGAACACCATTTAATTTCGCCTTGGTTTCCATGCTTGTTAATGCTGTTGTTGCCATTGGACTGGCAACAACGCTGGGTTTTTTGGCATCGGCATTGGGTACAACCCTGGCAGGATGGGCAATGTTGGGACTTCTGGTATTCGGTACACGTAAATATGAAGGTGCGGGAAAATTTGACAGTCAACTCAGGAGAAATCTGACCAAAATTATTATTGTTTCCATAATCATGGGCAGCACCTTGATCTTGGGAGATTTTGTGTTGGACGCCTGGCTTTATCAACCAGGTATTAGATATATTGGTCTAGCCATTTTAGTGTTGGGAGGGTTACTTGTATATGGCTTGGCTCACCTCATCATGGGAACCTGGGATTGGAACCAGTTGAAAGGATTGATTAGAAATAGAGGTTAGTTTCAGGAAAGTATTTTGATGATTAATCTTTTGAATATTTCCAAAGTTTGCATGAAGCCGAATTGAAGTAGTGGAAAAAGTAAAAAACCTGTGATGAAACCGATCAGATCTGCAATCCAATAATTTGGCCCCCCGAAAACCAATTGGAATCCAATCTGGGCACTCAACAAAAAGACCGGTACAGCAAAAAATCCTTCAAACTCTTTTTTGCCTTCTAGATACTGAAGTGCCAAAAGAAATATAAAACCACCGACAAATCCAAAAAATCCGGGTGAGGAGCCCAGCAGTGGAAAGGATTCATCAAGGAGAAATCCGTAACCCAAGGCACCAAAAAATGAGGATACCAAGAAGAAGGCAATTATCTGCAAATCATTTGCATATCGGGCAAGAAGGTTTCCAAATGCCAAGGTAAAAACAACACTGAAAACGGATGCAACAAAATTCACATGAATAAATGAATAGGTGAATAAACGTATGCTTTCCTTGTTGATAATGTTGAAGGTAGAAATCTGGGCAGTAAAAATTTGATTCCAAAAGCCAAAATCCCTCATTGCAACAAGCCTTAAATCCTCACCGGTCAGGCCAAATATAGGTGCACTCTCACTCAGGCTGAAAAGGAATTCCATGCCTCCGATGATGGCCGCAAGAATTACAATGCTTTTTGGCAGTTTTTGAAACATCCCGATACTATCCTTCAATCAAATCTTTAAACTCGAAGGGCTGTAAATTATTAATACAAAGAACTCTTTCATAATTAACTTGAGAATTTAATGAACAACACGATTGACAAGAAGCGGGTTTTTTCTGGAATTCAACCCAGCGGACAACTGACCATTGCCAATTATCTTGGTGCCCTGAAGAATTTTGTCCAACTGCAGAAAGCAGGAACGGAATGTGTTTACTGTGTTGTCGATTTGCATGCAATAACTGTGTGGCAAGAACCAAATGAGCTGAGAAATGCCATAAGACATGCAGCTGCCTGTTTCATAGCATCAGGAATAAATGTGGAAAAGTCGATACTTTTCAACCAGAGTTTGGTTTCCGCCCATGCCGAGCTTGCCTGGATTTTCAATTGTGTGGCCCGCATGGGATGGTTGAACAGAATGACACAATTCAAGGAAAAGGCCGGTTCCAACCGGGAGAATTCATCTGTTGGCCTATTTGCCTATCCAACCCTGATGGCTTCGGATATATTGTTATATCATGCAACTCATGTTCCGGTGGGTGACGATCAAAAACAGCATCTTGAACTGACCAGGGATATCGCAATCAAATTCAACAATGATTTTGGGGTTGAATTCTTCCCAGTGATAGAACCCATCATAGAAGGCAATGCCACCAGAATCATGAGTCTTCGTGATGGAACCAAGAAAATGTCAAAGTCGGATCGTTCCGATTTAAGCCGTATCAACCTAACGGATGACAAGGATTTAATTGCCAAAAAAATCAGGAAGGCCAAAACCGACCAGTATCCTCTACCTGGTAGTAGTGAAGAACTCGAAAACAGGCCAGAAGCCAAGAATTTGGTCAATATATATTCTGCCCTTGCCGAAACCCCGACTGAGACGGTTTTAAATCAGTTTGAAGGAAAAATGTTTTCAGACTTCAAACCCCGATTGGCGGAATTGGCAGTGGAAAAGATCTCTCCGATCACCTCTGAGGCGAATAAATTGATGAGTGATGGGGTGGAGTTAGACAAGATTCTGGAAAATGGTGCCGAGAGGGCCAGGAAAATAGCCGACCCCATCATTCGAAAAACCTATGAGATAGTTGGACTGAAAACAAAAAGTTGATAAGGATTAGACCATGGTAGCTGGAACAAATATTAAAACCTACTTCAATGGAACATGGCATGATGAAAACAGTTTGGTAATGCGGGCTGCGGACCATGGTGCATGGTTGGGATCAAATGTATTTGATGGTGCCAGATATGCCTTTGGAATAGCCCCTGATCTTGATTTTCATTGCCAACGTGTCAACAATTCTGCCATTGCACTTGGAATCACACCGACCAAAACACCAGAGGAAATTCATGAAATCGCAATCGAGGGCCTGAAACTTTATCCACAGGATTCCGCAGTTTATATCAGACCCATGTATTGGGCTATTGATGGTGGGCATATGGCTGTTATACCCAAGGAGGGTTCAACCGGTTTTTGCATATGTCTTGAAGAAATACCAATGCCACCTGATGAAGCAACTTTAACCCTCACAACTACCCAGTTTCATCGACCTGTACTTGCTTCGGCTCTGGTCAATGCCAAGGCGGGTTGCCTCTATCCCAACAACGGCAGAATGCTCCGTGAAGCCATAACCAAGGGTTTTGATAATGCCCTGGTGGCAGATGCCATGGGGAATGTGGCAGAAACAGCCACTTCGAATATTTTCATGGTCAAGGATGGAATTGTCAAAACACCCATTGAAAATGGCACCTTTCTGGCTGGAGTTACCAGAAAAAGGGTAATCTCGCTCCTCAGGGAGGAAGGCTATGATGTCCTAGAGGCTGTATTGACCTTCGAGGATTTTCACGATGCCGATGAAGTGTTTACCACCGGGAATATGGCTAAGGTTGTACCAGTTACCCGTTTTGATGATACATACTACCAGGCAGGTTCAGTTGCCAGAGAAGCAAAAAAGCTTTATTGGAATTGGGCTCACAGGGTGTGTTCCAGGATTATCTGAATGTAAATCTTAACTAACTAGTAGCTATTGTTGGGCATTTTTTTCTTCAACAACTTCTTGGAATTTTGTAAAAAACTTATCAGCCAGTTTCTTGGCAACACCTCCAACCAATCTGGAACCAAGTTGGGCAATTTTTCCGCCAAGCTTGGCATCAACTTCATATTCCAGAAATGTACCTGAATCAATATCCGAGAGCTTGACCCTGGCCACTCCACTGCCCATTCCGGCAGCACCTGCCTTTGCTTCTCCCTTCAGGGTATAACTGTTTTCCGGATTTATATCGTCCAAATCAATACGTCCCTTGAAAGTCGCCTTGACCGGGCCGATTTTCTGGGTCACCTTGATTTGATATCCTTCTTCAATACTTCCGTCAAATTCCTCGCATCCGGGAATACTCTCTTTCAGGACCTCGGGATCATTCAATCCTTCCCATACCTGGGATCTCGGTACGGCGATCTCCCTATCACCCTTTAATTCCATTCATAACTCCAATCAATCCAGTAAAAAAAACAATAGCAAATCAGCATATGAAAAATAGGTATACCCCATACTTTTCAAGGATTCACATGAAATTTGAATCATTTCAAAGGAGTTTGTAATCTTTCGAAAAAGGGTTTTTAGTGCCCTATCATTGACTTGTCTGTAAGTCAGCTAACTTGATAATATTCGTCAGAGCAAGCATCACCCCCTTGCTGATTATTCAGCAAGGAATAATCTTACGGGCAACTTGTTTCGGAGTAAAAAATCTCAATAGTTTTGGAATAACATAACAAAAATTGACAAAATTTATGAAAAATTGAGGTGATATTAAAAATTTAGTATTAGAATTAAATTAAATCCTATTGGTAATCAAAATTTCCAAAAAATAGTTCTTATTGACCAAAATTATTAGGGAGTTTTAAAATGAAACTATTTAGAATTTTTTCTCTATCGCTTTTTGCTCTGACCGCTGGTTCATTATCAGCCGGCGAGTTGACAATCGCTACCGTAAACAACGGTCACATGATTGAAATGCAGAAGTTGACAGGGAAATTTGAAGAAGCTCACCCGGGAATTACCGTCAATTGGGTAACTCTTGAGGAGGGTGTCCTTAGACAAAGGGTTACCACCGACATTACTACAAAGGGCGGACAGTTTGATGTCATGACCATTGGTATGTATGAGGCACCCATTTGGGGTAGCAGAGGTTGGCTTGAAGAATTGACTTTTGACGATTCTTATGACGTTAATGATATTCTGCCAGCCATGCGAGGTGGTTTGTCTCATGAAGGCAAACTGTATGCTGCTCCTTTCTATGGTGAAAGTTCCATGATCATGTATCGTAAGGACTTGGTAGATGCCGCTGGCATGACCATTCCTGATAACCCCACCTGGGGTCACATCCAGGATGTAGCTGCCGCTATAACCAACAAGGATGAAGGTGTTTATGGTATTTGCCTCAGAGGCAAACCCGGTTGGGGAGATAACGCAGCATTCATCACAACCATGGCCAATTCCTTTGGGGCGCGATGGTTTGACGAAAACTGGAAGCCACAGCTGGATAGTGCTGCTTGGAGGCATGCCATCGATTTCTATCTGAACCTGATGAACAATTATGGTCCTCCGGGTTCAAGCGCCAATAGCTTCAATGAAATCCTGGCTCTGTTCAACGAGGGTAAATGTGGAATGTGGATTGATGCCACAATTGCAGCTTCCTTCATCTCCGATCCCCGTCAATCAAAGGTTGCAGACAATGTTGCATTCGCTCAAGCACCCGTAGCCGTTACCCATCGTGGTGCAAATTGGCTTTGGGCTTGGGCTTTGGCCGTACCTGCTGGAACCAAACAGGCTGATGACGCCAAGAAGTTCATTCAATGGGCTACTTCCAAGGAGTACATTGAACTGGTTGCAGAAACAAATGGTTGGGCATCAGTACCTACCGGTACTCGCCAGAGCACTTATGATAATCCGAATTTCCAAAGTGCTGCCATTTTCGCAGATGCAGAACTGGCTGCCATTCTTTCAGCCAATCCTTCCAACAGCACACAGGACCCGACTCCATATACCGGTGTCCAGTTTGCCGCCATTCCTGAATTCCAGGCCATTGGTATTGCCGTTGGACAACAATTCAGTGCTGCACTTGCTGGTGACGTCACAGCTGAGGAAGCCTTGGCAAACGCTCAGGAAGCCGCCGACAGGGAAATGTCAAAAGCAGGATACTACTAATGTATCCAATTTCTACATTCAAATTGTAGAGAAAGCTGTTTAAATTATGAAAAGCAGGACTATCGCCTTTCTTCAGGCACCAAGTATAGTCCTGCTTTTGCTTTGGATGATCGTACCCTTGAGTATGACCATCTATTTTTCCACTATCCGATTTAACCTTTTATATCCAGAACGCACTGGATTCATCGGATTATCAAATTACGAATTTTTCATTACCGATCCGGGGTTTGTATCTGCCGTAATCAATACCCTGGTTTTAGTACTTTCCGTACTTGTTATAACTGTGACTCTTGGTATGGCCCTAGCAGTACTGGTAAATTTTCCATTCCGAGGACGTGGCATTGTAAGGGTTCTGCTGATTTCACCCTTTTTCATAATGCCCACGGTCAATGCTCTCCTTTGGAAAAACATGTTCATGAATCCAGTTTATGGGCTTTTTTCAGTGGTTTCAACCTTTCTGGGCCTAGAACCCATTGATTGGCTTGCCAATTTTCCACTTGGATCAATAATCATAATGATTAGCTGGCAATGGATACCTTTTGCCTTTTTGATTTTCATGACTTCTCTTCAGTCCCAGGATCCTGAACCTTTGGAAGCTGCCGCCCTCGACGGAGCAAATGCCTGGCAAAAGTTCAGATATATGACCGTTCCTCATCTGAGCAGAGCCATTGCAGTAGTCATCATGATACAAACCATTTTTCATCTTTCGATTTTTGCCGAAATTTTTGTCACAACTGGAGGAGGACCTGGATTTAACAGTACCAATATGGCTTTTCTCATTTTTTCTCAGGCCTTGTTGCAGTTTGATGCAGGGGTAGCATCGGCAGGCGGGGTATTTGCCATTATCCTCGCCAATATCGTTGCCATTTTTCTAATCCGCTTGGTCGGAAAAACACTGGTGGTCTAGGATCAATGCAACTCACACACAAACAAAAGCATACATTGAGGGTATTACTGTCCTGGGGTGCCGGCATAATTATGTTTTTCCCGATTTTCTGGTTGGTTTTAACAAGTTTTAAAACGGAATTGCAGGCCATTTCAGTTCCCCCACTTTTGTTTTTTGAACCCACCTTGGAGAACTTCGCTCTGGTTCAGGAACGTAGTGACTATTTTTCATACGCGATCAATTCGGTGATAACATCTTTTGGTGCCACATTACTGGCATTGCTGATCGCCATACCAGGTGCTTATGCCATGGCATTTTGGCCCAGCCGATTTACCAAGGATATTCTCTTGTGGATGCTTTCAACCAAAATGCTTCCTGCCGTGGGTGTTCTTATGCCGATTTATCTCCTTGTACAAAGAGCAGGTCTTCTTGATACCAGAACAGCACTGGTCATTATTTTCGCCATGATAAATCTTCCAATCGTGATCTGGATGCTATTCAGTTATTTCAAGGAAGTTCCGAAGGAAATTCTGGAATCAGCAAGAATGGACGGTGCTTCGACACTTAACGTAATCACCTTGTTGTTGATACCCCTTACCAAGGGCGGAATATTGTCCACAGCCCTACTGAGTATTGTATTATGCTGGAATGAAGCATTTTGGTCAATCAACCTTACAGCTTCTGACGCAGGGACTCTTACTGCCCTAGTGGCTTCATATTCCAGCCCTGAAGGACTTTTCTGGGCCAAGCTTTCCGCCGTTTCAACCTTGGCATGTGCGCCAATTGTTGTTTTCGGCTGGTTCTGCCAAAAACAGCTGGTGCAGGGATTGACTTTCGGGGCAGTCAAATGACTTCACATAACCCCGGTAAGATTTCACTTGTAGGGAAAAAGACTTTTGTTACAGGTGCTTCAGGTGGAATTGGATCTAGCGTTTGTGAACATTTCGCAAGGGCTGGAGCAACCATACTTGCCTCCGACCTGAATTTGAGCGCACCTCTTCAAACCCTACTGGAAAACTTTCCTGGTCAAATTCATTTCAAGCCATTTGATTTAACAACAGCTTCCGGTCTGGAGAATTGCTCACAAGAAATAAAAAGCCTTGTACCCGAGATTCTGTTCAATAACGCAGCCATTTTTGATATGGGATCCGTTTTGGATGCAAATCTGGATCAATATGACAGGATTTTTACTCTCAATGTCAGAGCAATGTATGGAATTATGCAAGCAACGGCACAAGCCCTTGTAGCAAGTGGCAAGGA
>WTGT01000127.1 GCA_011523445.1 Paracoccaceae bacterium | reverse complement strand
AAGGGACAGGGGACCCTGGCTTCAACAGGTCGACTTGAATACTTTCACAGTCTCAAATGCCATGCTGCCGGAGAGGGCAAGGGCCGAAGCGAATATCATGAATTTTCTCATTTTACCTGTTCCTTTATCCTCGATAATATTAAGTACCGAGGTCTGTTCTGGTGGAAGAATGATCAGGCTTATTCAAATGAAAAAGGCCTTGACCATAACGAATTCAGACATCCCTTCCAGATGGAACAAGGGTCAAATCAATCAGGAGAATCATTGGCCTGATTTCGATTTATCGAGCCAAGGGGAATGATCCATTCTGGTTTTGGTTGCACTTCAGGTCCACCATTCCCGATTCAAGCCAACAGGCAAATCCGGATGATGCGGATTGAAATCCACCACGGTTCTCCTGGTTGTTTCAAGCAGAGGGGAAAGGGCAATGTTCGAAGTATGGTTCTGCAGGAAAACGACGAAATTGCAGGATCTTCCGGGCTGGATTGCTTGATCGGCTGCCATGCGATTCCCTCTTCCCTGTCGGAATTCGACAAACAACAACCCGGGAAAAACCTGGGAGGAGATCAATCCATGAATGCTTCCGGCAAATATCCAGCCTGACATGAACAGTCTGGAATTATGACTGTTGCATGAAAAATACAGTCCTGGATTAAATTTGCCGAATACTTTCCCTTTCTCCCCGACAATGCTAACTGTTACCCCGTTAGCTATGACACTAATGTTCAGTAATTAATATTACCAAGCAGTAATTCTTGAAAGAACAACGAATGCATAGGGGTGGTTTTTACCACAATAAGGGTTTGACAATCTAAATATATAAATCCCTTAATATACACTCAAATCCCTTCTTCTCTTGGTTGCAGTTCCCCGGGTATCTTGCAATATATGTTTATGACCTCATACTTGTAGTGGAATTCATTTAATGAAGTTATTTTAATTGATGCTTTCACAAGAAGGGGTTGGGATGAAAGACTTCACAGATATAGAACTTGCAAAGCGTTTTTTGGACGTGATTGAATTCGATATTATCCCTTTGACCGAAATCGGGGTTGCCCGTGGAGATAAGATTTTCGGTGCAGCAATATTAAGGAAAAATGACCTTTCCCTGGTAATTGCCGAAACAAATAAGGAAACACAAAATCCCCTTTTTCATGGGGAAATATCAACTCTTAACGGATATTTTACATTACCAAGGGAACAAAGACCAAGCCCTAGGGATTGCCTGTTTTTATCAACGCATGAACCATGTTCCCTCTGCCTCTCTGCAATTACTTGGTCTGGTTTTGACAATTTTTATTACCTCTATGGATATATTGATACACGGGATGCGTTCCATATACCCCATGATCTCAAGATTCTTAGTGAAGTATTCCGTATCCAAAATGGCAACTATTCGAGAAAAAACCATTACTGGAAATGTCGCTCAATTGATGAGTTGTCTACTGGTATAGAAAATAAGCTTGGTTCACAAAGAAAGCGAATTGATGAGTCATATTCAAGATTATCTTCAATCTACCAGGACTCAGAAAGCCATGATCATATACCCCTGAGTTGATTGAATGTACAAATACTACTCAATCAATTACATGGAGATGAGATGTCTGTTTCTATCCAAATCCTGAAACTTTCATTTACATTGATGTTCCAATGCACAACAACGCTACTTTTTATTGTTGTTCAACAATTTTATCTATGTTGTGAAGTGTATGCTGAAATTACATCAGTGTGGATGAAATCATTACCCTTGAATAATAAAGGGGCATTAAGTGATCTGGCCAAAGCATAAGAGAAACAATCACCATAATTCAAAGCAGCTGGATGGCCAGTACCCTTTCCAAAACGGCGATAGGCCTGAAAGGCAAGATCACCTAGTGCTTCAGAGATTGTAGCAACAACCATTTTGCTTTTAAGCATAAACGAATCCAGTGCCAATGTTGCATGATCACCTGATCTCGAATACAGTACAATACGCGCTTCTAATAAATTTGCAGTGCTGATGGTTATTGATCCAGCCTCTTCTATAATTTCATTAAATAACCGTCTTTCAGGTTCGTTGCTTAAAATTGCAACAAGAGCAGAAGTATCGATAACAATCATTGAGGCAATCCATACTTATCGTAACCTATAATATCATCGCTATTGCCATAATCATTTTGAGGTAG
Organism: Paracoccaceae bacterium; assembly: GCA_011523445.1. Lineage (GTDB taxonomy): Bacteria > Pseudomonadota > Alphaproteobacteria > Rhodobacterales > Rhodobacteraceae > MPNP01. The sequence continues at coordinate 164 of WTGT01000127.1, read as the reverse complement.
TGCCGCACATTGCAGGGCAATTTGATCCAACTCATCGGCCAATCTATTCGCACTCTGTTTTTGTTTTTCGAGCCTTAACTTATCTTGCAAAGCATGCTTTACAGCTTTAGTCAGAGTTTCACCAGTCAGGGAAGCAAGTTCTCGAGCAAGCTCATGGGTATAGT
>WTGT01000032.1 GCA_011523445.1 Paracoccaceae bacterium | reverse complement strand
GGTTACAACAGTCTGGTGACTGATATGAGAAGTTTGCCCATTCTGGCCAAGACAACATATCCGGTAATTATTGATGCAACTCATTCCGTACAGATACCCGGTGGTAAGCATGAGAGTTCCGGTGGACAAAGGGAATTTGCCCCTGTTATTGCCAGAGCCGGCGTTGCTGTAGGTGTTGCCGGAGTTTTTCTTGAAACACACGATGATCCGGATTCTGCACCAAGTGATGGGCCGAACATGATCAAGCTCAATGATTTGGAAAGCATACTGTGCACCCTTATGGAGTTGGATAGAGTTGCCAAACTGCATCCTGTGGAAATTTGATGGCCCGTAATGGTATTGAACCAACCTCCCTCACCTGAAAGCTGGAGTTACAGCGAAGATATCTGGATCTCGCCGACTGGCTTTCGTGAATATGATTGCCGTTGGAGGTTCCCGGAAGAAATAAACCATTTGGGATTGACCGAGGTTGGCAAAGGTATTGGAACTTATATCAACAAATTGGGCAAACCCAATGATATAATTGTCGGATGTGATTTTCGGTCCTACTCACCAGCGGTCAAAAATGCCCTAATGATCGGTTTGATCAGTTCCGGCATGAGGGTTGTGGATATCGGAACCGTGATTTCTCCCATGGCCTATTTTGCCCGTGTACAATTGGGAGTGCCCAATGTTTGTATGGTAACCGCTTCACATAATCCCAACGGATGGACAGGTATCAAGGTAGGAATGGAACATCCCTTCACCTTGTCCACGGAAGATATCAATGAACTCAAGGATATTGTATACTCTGGTGGCACCCAATCGAAGGATGGGGGGCAATATAAGACCTATTCAAAAATTGCTTACGATTACATCTATTATTTGACAAAGGAAGTACGGATTGGAAGGAAGTTGAAAGTTATTTGTGCCACTGGGAATGGCACAGCTTCCAACTTTGCCATAAACCTACTGAAAAAACTTCGCATGGAAACCATACCATTACACACCGAACCAAATTCAAGTTTTCCCAATTACAATCCCAATCCCGAATCCTTGATCATGCTCAATGACATGAAAAGAAAAATCAGGGAAACCAATGCTGATTTGGCTTTCGGATTTGATGGTGATGGTGACCGATTGGGTGTTGTGGACAATAATGCCGAAGTGATTTACTCGGACAAACTTGGATTGTTGATGGCCAGAAATCTGTCATCAAAAATTCCAGAGGCAAAATTTGTGGCGGATATCAAGTCCACCAGTTTATTTTCCACCGATCCCGTCTTGGCCTGGAATGGTGCACAAACTGAATATGGCAAGACTGGTCATAGCTATATGAAGCGACTGGTCCATGAGGCCGGAGCAGTCCTTGGCATCGAGAAATCGGGGCATTTCTATTTTTCTCCCCCCGTCGGGTTGGGTTTTGATTGTTCCCTCCATGCCGCGCTGCAGGTATGCAAGTTGTTGGGAGATAACCCAGATAGCAGCCTATCCGATCTTTATGGTGAACTACCCCAAACCTGGAGTTCACCAACGATGTCTCCCTACTGTGAGGACTCGAAAAAATATGAGGTGGTGGATAGAATAACTGAAAAATTGAATGCCGTTCATTCAAAAGGCGGTCTTGTGGATGGTAAGAAAATTGTCAGGATAATGACCCTTAACGGTGCCAGGGTTGTTCTGGAAAACAATTCCTGGTTTCTGGTTCGAGCTTCTTCAAACACACCTAATCTGGTTGTCGTTTGTGAAAGTACCAGCAGTTTTGGGGAATTGAAGAATATCTTTGGATTTGTAAAAGACATTCTTAAATCTGAACCATCCATAGGTGATTTTGATCAGACTCTTGGATAAATTTTTGAGTTTCATTGTTTAAACTGAAAACAGATGCGCCTTGATCTGTATTGAAATCACTTTGATTTCACTTGTGAATAAAATTTCAAAGAGTTTTGTTTGATGGCTTGAAGATTAAAGCAAGTGAATATAACTCATCGGGTGGTTGTTATTCTTGACCAACCAATATTATTGGGGTGTAGCCAAGCGGTAAGGCACCGGGTTTTGATCCCGTGATTCGTAGGTTCGAATCCTACCACCCCAGCCATTCCTTACAATTCTCCCCATTTAATTCGAAACAAATGTTGATCGTAAGGTATAACTGTTGTTATCTCCATTTAACCTTAAGTTCAAAAAGATGAGATTGATCAAACGGCATATCTGAAACTCAATTCCATTGATCGAGATATCTAGCCCAAAAAGGATTGCTTTCAGCCAACTTTGTTAATCCTTCAGATGGGATAGGTTTTAATTAAGGGAACCTCTTTTTAAACATTTTACAGAGATTCCTTGATTTTCAAA
>WTGT01000323.1 GCA_011523445.1 Paracoccaceae bacterium | reverse complement strand
GGAGCAGAAGATGTCGAATCAAGTGATGATGGCCACATAATCTATACCTCAGATACCGACCTTGCCTCAGTCTCCAATGAAATGGAAAAGGCATTGGGTGAAACAATCTCCACAAAACTTATCTGGAAACCCTCGACCACAACAAGTCTGGAACTGGAGAATGCCAGAAAGATCATCAGGTTGATTGATACCTTGGAAGAGGATGATGATATTCAGAAGGTAACCAGCAATTTCGATATTCCGGAAGAATTTTTCGATCAACTTTGAAATCTATTTGAGCCTATACAGGTTATTTGAATTTACCTGTGGTTTTCCCATGCAATTTGATGTGTCAGTAGTCTGAATGAGAGTCATGCTTTGTGATACAAATTGATGAACTCAGAAAATCCGGTACCCTAGTAGGGGTATTCTGGATGGTAGTTTCAGGCCTCTGCTTTGTAGCCGTTTATGCCATAGTTAAATTTTTGGGTACAGAGGTCCCCCCTGCCCAATCAGCCTTTCTCAGATATCTTCTTGGTTTGGTATTTATAATCCCTGTCCTAAAGGAGTTTTTTCAAACCAAGTTTACCCGGGAAGAATATGTCTTGTTCGCTATCAGAGGGGTTTTTCATACAATAGGTGTCATTTGCTGGTTTTATGCCATGACCGAAATCACGATTGCCGAGGTAACCTCACTGAATTACCTTACCCCGGTATTACTTTCGCTGTCGGCAATCCTGATATTGGGAGAATCCATTACATTACGACGTATGTTGGCCATATTTGTTGCCCTGGTTGGTACTCTATTGATACTTCGTCCAGGTTTCAGGGAATTGTCCCCTGGTCACCTCGCAATGATGATCACAGTTGTTTCCTTTACCGTATCCTACCTGATTGCCAAAAAAGCCACAGGTCGCCTCAATGCAGAAATGATAATTACGATGCTATCCCTCACGGTAACGGTTGGCTTGTTTCCCATTGCCGCTGTTGTATGGATTCCTCCCACAAATGAGCAACTCTTTTTGTTGTTTCTTGTGGCCTTTTTTGCCACGGCTGGTCATTATACCATGACCAAGGCATTCTACAGTGCTCCTGTAACAGCAACCCAGCCGGTCACCTTCCTGCAACTCGTTTGGGCCACGATGCTTGGTACCTTGCTATTTGCCGAACCAATCGATTTATGGGTGGTGATGGGAGGGACTATTATTATCGGTTCAGTAACTTTTCTGGCCTGGAGAGAAGCCGTTTACCATCTAAGAAGCAAGACCAAATGATCTTGAAATAGCCAAAAGTACCAATCCTAGGTGATAGGGTTGGTTCGACTTCTAATCACAACATACCACCCGCTAATCAGGCCCATGATGACACAGAACAGCATGATGTAATAAAGTGGATAGGGACCTGATTCCTTTGTCAACAGAGAACCAGCTAAAGCAGATAACCCCGAACCAATTCCGATCATTATTGCACCACCGATTCCAGCAGCTGTTCCAGCAAGATGAGGTCTGACCGATAACATCCCGGCAGTAGCATTGGGCATGATAAGTCCGTTCCCGATACCCATGACGATAGCAAATCCAAAAAAACTTAGTGGGTGCGTTGAGCCTGCATATGTAGCCAGTATTGGTCCCGTTGGTCCTATCAGTGTAATGAAACAACCAATTATGATCATCTTGTTTATACCCAACCTGACTGACAATCTTCCGGAAAGGAAATTACCACTCATGTAACCGAAGGCTGTAAGTCCAAAATAGAACCCCAATATGCCCGGGTTTAGCCCGAATATTTCAGATCCTACAAACGGTGCCCCTCCAAGATAGGCAAAAAACACGCCCGACGAAAAGGCCGCAACAAAACAATAGCCCCAGAAACGATGTGAACGGAAAAGTTCTGGATATTCCCTGAACTGGGACCAGATATTCTCTTTTCTTGCGGGCAAGGTCTCGCCAAGGTCCAGATAGGATATAATCAGGGTTAATCCGCCTATGATCAGAAACAGGGAAAAGCTTGCTTTCCATCCAAAGAGTTCATCCAGAAAGCCACCGATCATTGGTCCCAGCATTGGTGCAACAGCCATTCCCATGGTAACATAGCCGATCATGGAAGCTGCTTCGTTTGCAGGATAGAGGTCCCTGACAATGGCCCTTGATAAAACCATTCCGGTAACAATTACGGCCTGGCTCATGCGAAAGAACAGGAACAGTTCGACATTTGGTGCCAACATGCAACCTAGGGACGCAATGAGAAACAATACGGCACCCCATAGAACGACCACCCGGCGGCCATAGAAATCGGATATGGGTCCCACAATGACTTGCAATACTGCATTAACGAACAGATAGGTGGGCCCGAGAGCTGCATGACCCGGTAATCTGTTTGAAAATACTCGGTCATGTTGGGAAGGGAAGGAAGAAACAAGGTCATTGAAAGGGCTGGAAGGGCCGATAAAATGATCAAGGTCGTAATATGTGGTGGTGTTTTCCGGTCAAGAAATTTTGCTGCTGTTGTATCTGTCATATTATTTACTTTGCGGTTTTTCCTCACAAAACCGTACTATCTCACCTCAACCTGAAATCACTATTGATTGAAATAAAAATTGTTTGATTTAAACTTCGCTTCTTATCAAATAGCAATAATGTTTCTCAATTTGAATTTGAACTAAGGCAATTTAATGAATGATATAGTTTCAGAATTGGAAAGACGCCGCGTTGAAGCTAGGAGCGGGGGTGGTGCCAAGAGAGTTGCAGCTCAGCACAGCAAGGGAAAACTGACAGCCCGTGAAAGAATCGAGCTTTTGCTGGATGAAAATTCGTTTGAAGAATTTGACATGTTTGTGACCCATCGATGTACGGATTTTGGCATGGAACAAACAAAATTCTCCGGTGATGGAGTTGTTACCGGTTGGGGTACGATCAATGGGCGAATGGTTTATGTATTCAGCCAGGATTTTACGGTATTTGGCGGTTCTCTCTCGGAAACCCATGCTGCCAAGATTTGCAAGATCATGGATATGGCTGTTCAGAACCAGGCCCCGGTAATCGGGTTGAATGATTCCGGAGGTGCCAGAATTCAGGAAGGTGTTGCATCCCTCGCAGGTTATGCGGAAGTGTTTCAAAGGAACATACTTGCCTCTGGTGTCATCCCTCAAATCAGCGTGATAATGGGCCCTTGTGCCGGAGGGGCAGTCTATTCTCCCGCCATGACCGACTTCATTTTCATGGTCCAGGACTCCTCCTACATGTTTGTAACCGGACCTGATGTTGTCAAGACAGTCACCAATGAAATCATTACGGCCGAGGAATTGGGAGGAGCGACAACCCACACAACCAAATCATCAGTTGCCGACGGAGCCTACTCCAATGATGTAGAAACCTTGGCTGAAGTCAGAAGGTTTTTTGATTTTCTTCCCCTGAATAACAGGGACAAATCACCAACCAGACCCTTCTATGACGACCCTGCACGGTTAGAACACTCTCTTGATACCCTGGCCCCGGAGAATCCCAATGTACCCTATGACATGAAGGAATTGATCCTGAAAATTGCCGATGAAGGTGACCTGTTCGAGGTAAAGGAGAATTTTGCCAAAAACATAATTACCGGATTTATCAGACTTGAGGGTTCTACCGTGGGAGTTGTGGCAAATCAACCCATGGTACTGGCCGGCTGTCTTGATATTGACAGTTCACGAAAGGCTGCAAGATTTGTAAGATTTTGTGATTCCTTCGACATTCCCCTCCTTACCTTGGTAGATGTCCCCGGATTTCTTCCCGGGACTTCACAGGAATATGGTGGAATTATTGTCCATGGTGCGAAACTGCTCTTTGCCTTTGGGGAGGCAACTGTTCCCAAGGTAACCGTAATAACAAGAAAAGCCTATGGAGGTGCTTATGACGTCATGTCCTCGAAGCATCTTCGGGGAGATTACAATTATGCCTGGCCCAGTGCTCAGATTGCAGTCATGGGAGCAAAAGGTGCGGTTGAAATACTATACCGCTCGGAGATAAATGACAGCGAACTGGTCAAGCAAAGAACCGAGGAATATGAAAACAGGTTTGCCAACCCGTTTGTTGCTGCCGAAAAAGGTTTTATTGATGAAGTGATAATGCCCCATTCAACAAGGCTTCGGGTATGTAGGGCTTTTGCTACCTTAAGAAACAAGAAGGCCCAAAATCCTTGGAAAAAGCATGACAATATACCTCTCTGATTCGATATCCAGATAAGCAAAGGCATGAAAGTTGTTTGAAAAAATTTTAATAGCTAACCGGGGTGAAATAGCCTGTCGTGTTATCAAATCAGCAAAATCCCTTGGCATTAAAACTGTTGCCATTTATTCGGAAGCTGACAAAAAATCCCTGCACGTTCAAATGGCTGATGAAGCAGTCTTTATCGGTCCTCCTCCGGTCAATCAATCCTATATTCTGATCGACAATATCCTAGAAGCGATCGCAAAAACCGGATCTGATGCCGTTCATCCGGGCTATGGGTTTCTTTCGGAAAATTCCCAATTTGCCAAAAGGCTGGAAGAAGCCGGTATCACCTTTATTGGACCACCTGTAAAAGCCATCGAAGCCATGGGTGACAAAATTGCATCCAAGAAAATTGCCCATGAATCCGGAGTTTCCACTGTTCCGGGCTACCTGGGGGAAATCAACTCGCCTGAACATGCGCTGGAAATTGCCTGTGAAATTGGTTTTCCCGTCATGATCAAGGCTTCTGCCGGAGGTGGTGGTAAGGGTATGCGTATTGCCTGGGACAAGGAAGGAGTTGCCGAGGGTTACCAATCGTCCCGAAATGAAGCATCAAGTTCCTTTGGTGATGATCGCATACTGATCGAAAAATTTATTACCTCACCTCGTCATATCGAGATTCAGGTACTTGGGGACAAACACGGCAATTTCGTATACCTCAATGAACGAGAATGCTCCATCCAGCGCAGAAATCAGAAAGTTATCGAAGAAGCCCCCTCACCTTTCCTGAACCAGAATACCAGAAAGGCCATGGGAAACCAGGCCGTAAGTTTGGCTAAGGCAGTTGATTACTTTTCGGCAGGAACAGTAGAATTCATTGTTGATAGTGACCGGAATTTTTACTTCCTTGAAATGAACACCCGATTGCAGGTCGAACATCCCGTTACCGAACTCATCACTGGAGTGGATTTGGTCAAGGAGATGATTAATGTGGCCGATGGGAAAAAATTGCCCCTTACACAGGAACAGGTTGGGATTGATGGTTGGGCCTTTGAATCCAGGGTCTATGCTGAGGACCCAAGAAGAAACTTTCTTCCTTCAATTGGACGTATTACCAAATATAGCCCACCTACCGAGTTTAATGATGGTTCAAATGCCATCAGGAATGATACTGGTGTGTTTGAAGGAGGCGAAATTAGTGTCCATTATGACCCGATGATCGCCAAACTTTGTACCTGGTCTACTGATCGCAAATCAGCCATTGAAACCATGCGGAAGGCGCTTGGTACCTTCGAAATTGAAGGTATTACCAGTAATATCTCCTTTCTGTCGGCCGTCTTCGATCATCCCAAATTCAAAAGTGGTGATATAACCACTGGCTTTATTGAAGAGGAATTTGCTGAAGGTTTTTCCGGAGTTGAACACTCTGAGGAGACAATTGAGAGGATTGCCTCCTGTGTCACCATGATGCATCGCTTTTCCGAAATCCGTCGTACAAGAATTTCGGGTCGGTTGGCCAATCATATGCGCAAGGTAGGTAATGACTGGATCGCTAGGATCAATCAAACAGAACTGAACATCTCCCTTGATCCATTCAAGAATGGATGCAGGGTCAAAGTGAACAATGCCAAGGAATTGACAATTACCTCGGCATGGACCCCGGGCAAGACCCTTGCCGAATTTGAGATTGGAGGTGACCAGATGCAGTTGCGGGTCAAACCCATTTCCGAGGGCTATCATATAGAATACCGGGGTGCTGAACTGGATGTTCTCGTCCGCACCGGTCGGCAACAGGAACTAGGTTCATACATGAAGGAAAAGGAACTGCCTGATACAAGCAAATATCTCCTTTGTCCCATGCCCGGACTGATTACGGAAATCCATGTCTCTGTAGGTGATAAGGTTGAAGATGGTCAACCCTTGTGTACCGTAGAGGCAATGAAAATGGAAAATGTTCTGAAGGCCAGCCGCAAGGGAACAATTAAATCCATAGCCGTAACACCGGGTAGTTCCCTGACAGTCGATCAGGTAATACTTGAATTCGAATAAGTGTCCTGAACCCTGGGCTGAAACTTAGTTTTTGGCCCTGAGTTCCTGTTGTCTTATGGGAAATTTGTCGATTGTATTGCTGATTTCCCTGACATTCCATGTCGTTGGTTTTCTGAGATAGATCGTTCCATCCTTGCCGATCAATAAAATGGCAAAACCCCTGGGACGTAATTCGGTACGAATAGTACTTTTTGCATCGGGGCTGTAATCCAGTAAGACAACGACTTCCCTTTCCACCAGATTTTCAACTCCCTCTTCAAGAAATTCCAACTGCTCTATGTAATTCGGGTCAAATGGCGAATCAGAAAAAATAATGAAAAGTCTTTTTTGCCAGAGAAACTCATCAATCGTAAGCTCGGTATTTTCCTCTACAGTCAAATCAATTATTTCCAGACTTGCTGCAGAATCTTCCTGACTTAAAACACCGGAAGGTAGCACCAACAAGAATATTGGTGCCAGAAAAAATGTGATTACGGAATTCATTTTTGATATTTAGTCACGAAGAAATACTAATTAGCAATCGATTTGAACTCAAAATCTGGAAAACATTTAATAACTTTAACCTCTATAATATATGTAGATTTAAGGAAATTATCACTAATCTTGGGTCATTTTCCTGTTAAAGTATCCAAGGCACGACCTGAAAATCAAACCAGTATCAAAATATATCCGGTAAATCGAATGACAAAAAATTTAAGTGGATGGAAGCAAAGAGCTAGTAAGGAACTTCGGGGACGAGACCCCGAAGAACTCAACAAGGTTACGCTTGAAGATATCGTTGTAAAACCCCTTTACAGAAAAGAAGATCTGGTGGATAACCCCAATCTCGATTCCCTCCCAGGAGAAGAACCCTTCCTCAGGGGACCGAGAGCAACCATGTATACAGGGAGACCCTGGACCATCAGACAATATGCCGGTTTTTCCACGGCCGAGGAGTCCAATGCTTTCTACAGGAAAGCACTTGAAGGAGGCCAACAGGGTATATCAGTCGCTTTTGACCTGGCAACCCATCGGGGTTATGACAGTGACCATCCTAGAGTGGAAGGTGACGTAGGCAAGGCCGGAGTAGCAATAGATTCTGTTGAAGATATGAAGATTTTGTTTGAGGGCATTCCCTTGGACAAGATTTCCGTCTCAATGACCATGAACGGTGCGGTAATACCGGTCATGGCCAATTACATTGTCGCCGGGGAGGAACAGGGTGTATCTCGTGAAAAACTGTCCGGTACAATTCAAAACGATATTTTGAAAGAGTTCATGGTACGAAATACCTATATTTACCCACCTGAACCTTCAATGCGTATTGTCGGTGATATCATCGCCCTTACCAGCATGGAAATGCCGAAGTTCAATTCAATTTCGATTTCCGGATATCACATGCAGGAGGCCGGAGCAAATATCGTACAGGAACTTGCCTATACCCTTGCAGATGGTAGGGAATATGTCAGGGCAGCAATCTCTCGTGGACTTGATGTCGATGGCTTCGCTGGAAGATTGTCCTTCTTCTTCGCGATAGGAATGAATTTTTTCATGGAGATTGCCAAATTGAGAGCTGCACGGGTACTCTGGCACAGGATTATGTCGGAATTCAATCCCCAGAATCCCCGCTCCAAGATGTTACGAACCCATTGCCAGACAAGCGGCGTCAGCCTACAGGCTCAGGACCCCTACAACAATGTCATCAGAACCTCCTATGAAGCCTTGGCTGCCGTATTGGGAGGAACACAGTCCCTTCATACGAATGCACTTGATGAAGCGATTGCCCTGCCAACGGAGTTTTCGGCCAGAATTGCCCGCAATACGCAGTTGATTCTCCAGGAGGAAATGGGAATCACTGATACAGTTGATCCTCTTGCCGGATCCTACTACGTGGAAACACTGACCAAGGAAATTATTGAAAAATCATGGTCCCTGCTAGAAGAAGTGGATGAAATGGGGGGCATGGTTAAGGCCATTAATTCTGGTCTACCAAAACTCAGGATTGAAGAGACCGCAGCCCGTCGTCAGGCCATGATAGATACGGGAGAGGAAGTCATCGTTGGTGTCAACAAATATCAACCTCGGGAGGAAGAGGAGATGGACATCAGGATGATTGAAAATCACAAGGTTAGGGAAGAACAGGTTGCAAAACTGACAAAAATCAAGGCTTCAAGAAATGAAGAGAAATGTCAACAGGCTCTTCAGAAGCTGAAAGATGCAGCAACAGGAGATGACAATATACTTACGGCTGCAATTGAAGCCTCAAGGGAACGAGCCACGGTTGGAGAAATCTCATTGGCCCTTGAGGAAATATACGGAAGGCATTTTGCCAATCCCAATACCCTTACCGGTGTCTACGGGAATGCCCTGAAGGAGGATGAGGAATTCAGGAATATTCAGAATTTGGTTAACGATTTTGCCAAGCTGGAGGGACGAAGACCACGTATATTGGTCACAAAAATGGGACAAGATGGGCATGACAGAGGAGCCAGGGTCATTGCTACGGCATTTGCCGATCTTGGTTTTGACGTTGATATTGGACCACTCTTTCAAACTCCTGAAGAAGCTGCCAGGGATGCCATAGATAATGACGTTCATGTTATCGGTGTGAGTTCGCAAGCAGCTGGTCACACTACACTTGCACCCAAGCTTATCGAACATTTGAAACGGGAAGGAGCAGGTGATAAAATCGTTATTTGTGGAGGTGTAATCCCCAAACAGGATCACCAATTCCTCTTTGATGCTGGTGTAAAGGCTGTATTTGGCCCAGGAACCAAGATTACCGATGCAGCTTGTGAAGTGATGGCTTTACTCAACGCCCAACGAAACTCGTAGGTTTTCAAAAGGGAATTATACATTTAGATAGACAAACTCCTATTGTGGCAAATACCTTCCACATGCAAAGGAGCGGTCAAAACCGCCCCCTTGCATTCGTCATTCTTCCATGAACTAGAAGGAAAAGGCAATTGCCGCTTCAAGCGTCGTGGTGTCTCTGGGAACGACTGTAGTTTCAGTATTACCATTCATCAAGGTTTCTTCATCCCTCTTGCCAATTCCGGCCTCAAGGGTGGCACCACCACCAAGATCATAGGTGAAGTCAACCTCGATCAGCTTGGTCTTTGCGGTTCCGTCAAAGTTATTACCACCAACCTGATCCTGCTCAAGCTTGCGTGTGGAGTATCCAACCGAGAAGGTGGCACCCTCGCCTGCAGACATCGAAGCCTTGATACCCAATCCCGTATTCTCCTGCGAAGCCCTAAGGTCAAAATCTCCCCTGCTATTTGAAGCATAAAATACTGTTACATCCTTGAACTCCGATTTGGACCAATAGACGAAAGTACTTACCCCGGAAAGGTCGGTACCTACGCCAATGGCAAGCCCGTCCTCGGAATCCATGCCAACCCCGACACTGATCGTGTTGATCGAATGACTGACACCGATTGACCAGTCATTCTCATTGGCCTTCGCAGCCACGGCAGCTGCGTAGGCATCACGTTCAGCATG
>WTGT01000040.1 GCA_011523445.1 Paracoccaceae bacterium | reverse complement strand
AAAGGGAACTTCAAGCACCGGAAGGATTTACGGTCGAGCCAAGTAGTTTTTTTAGGCAAAAAACAACAAGAAATGCCATAGATGGAAGTGATGCCGGAGGTGGTATCATGTCCAAGATGGTATCAGGCAAGGTCTTTGAAAAAGTTGGTGTCAATGTTTCAACCGTTTATGGAAATCTTTCTCCCAAGATGGTTGATGTACTCAGGAAAAGAAAAAAAATTGAGGATGGAGAATCTGGCTTTTGGGCTAGTGGGATATCTCTCGTTGCCCATCTAAACCACCCCAGGGTACCAGCTGTTCACTTCAATACACGGATGTTCATGACTGAACAGGAAACATGGTTTGGTGGAGGTACGGATTTAAATCCGTGTATCGAATATCCTGAAGATACAACCCTGTTCCACACCTCACTCAAGGAAACCTGCGACCGGCATGATCCAGGATACTATGAAGAGTTCAGGGATTGGGCTGACAGGTATTTCTATATTCCACACAGAAAAAGGGCCAGAGGGGTAGGTGGAATCTTTTTTGATGATTTGGATACAGGTAATTGGGCAAATGACTTTGAGTTTGTCATGGATGTAGGAAAAACCTTTCTAAGGGTTTATCCGGAGATTGTAACCTTGCGACAAAAAGAAACCTGGGCCAAGGATGACAGGGAAAAACAATTGCTTCACAGGGGGTTATATACCGAATTCAATCTGATTTACGATCGGGGAACAAAATTTGGCTTGGAATCAGGACATGATCCAGATGCCGTACTGATGAGTTTGCCACCACTTGCCAAATGGAAATGACCTACTTGAGAGAAGAACAGGGTTCAAAATTCTCGTATCAGTTTTACCAGCTTTTCCACATGCTGGATAGGTGTAGTTGGTAGGATCCCATGACCAAGGTTGAAAATGTGAGGGAAATTGTAGCAGGATTTAAGAATGTTCTGGGTTTCACTTTCCAGCCTTTCCTTGCCACCGACAAGTGTCTGAGGATTCAGATTGCCCTGGATACAGTTTACGGAAGGCAAAAATTTATCCACAATATCCAGGCTGACATTCTGATCTAGTGCCAAGCAATCAACATGCAGATTCGAGATAAACCCTGGAAGTTTCATTCCGGATCCCTTGGGAAAAGCGATAATTGGGATATGGGGAAATTTGTGTTTAAGGGTAGTGATGATATGAGCATTTGGTTTGATTATATAATTGTCAAAAAAATGTCCCTCCAGCGAACCTGCCCAGCTATCAAATAGTTTTACCACTTCCACACCGGCCTCAATTTGTCGGGTTAAATACTCGATTGTAGCCTCAGTGAGAAGTGAAATGATTTGATCAAACAGTTCAGGATTCCGAACCATGAATTCCTTGGAAGTTACCTGACCCGTTTCGCCCTTGCCGGCGATGAGGTAGGTGGCTACGGTCCATGGTGAACCAGCAAAGCCAATCAGGGTTACCTGTGGAGGTAATTTTGTCAAAATTCTTTCGATGGTTTCATAGACAGGATTCAGAGTTTCATGTATCTCCTCTTTATCCTTCAGCCGATAAAGCTGTTCCTGGGTTTGTATCGGGGAGAGACAGGGGCCGACATTCTCAACAAATTTGACATCAACCCCCAAAGCATGGGGCAATAAAAGAATGTCAGCGAACAATATGGCTCCATCAAATCCAAATCGGGTTATTGGTTGCAAGGTAACTTCACTGGCCAGTTCGGGGTTATAACAGAGGGAAAGAAAGTCCTTGGCCTTACTGCGCAGAGCCCTGTATTCAGGCAGGTATCTGCCGGCCTGTCTCATCAGCCAAATTGGTGGTGGGTTCAGATTCTCACCTTCAAGAACCCTGAGCAGTGGTTTGCGAATATTGTTCATTTAGCCTAAAAGTGCATTGGTATGTTGTTTCTCAGAATGATTTTCGTTCAAGTGGAACAAAATGTATACAAACTCGCGCAAGATAATGAATTCGCATTCTTTCTTTGAAGATTATGTTATTGCCGAGGTTCAATCAATTTTACAAAACCTGAAATAAAATCAAGTAATGAACAAGATAAAATCACAAATCAGAATTGGGTCCAGGGGTTCCAGATTGGCCTTGCTTCAAGCAGGAGAAGTAAAAAAGCTGCTCCTTGAAAATCTGGATTGGGAGGAAGACAGGATAGAGGTATTTACCATCAAAACCCTTGGTGACAAGATTACTGACAGACCCTTTAGGGAGTTGGAAGGCAAGGGAGTTTTTTGTAGGGAAATTGAGAAAGAAATAATTGCTGGTAACATTGATATTGGTGTTCATTCCTTGAAGGATATGCCATTCGAACAACCTGAAGACCTTTCCATGGCTGGTTTCCTAAAACGTGAAAACCCGCTTGATGTACTTATATCGAGGAAAGGTGAAACCATAGAATCCTTGCCGGCAGGAATAAAGATTGGTACTTCAAGCATCAGACGGCAAAAACAAATATTAAATGCCAATCCTGAAGTGGCGGTTGTGGAAATCAGGGGCAATATAGATTCTCGCATTGGAAAATGGGAAACTGGTGAAGTTGATGGCATTGTTCTTGCTGCAGCCGGATTGAACAGAATGGGCATTTGGGATATTCCCAGATACGAAATCCCAGTTGAAACCTGCCTGCCAGCCCCATCACAAGGAGTTATTTGTCTCGAAACCCATAAAGATGAAGAATGGCTTAATTTGTTCATTGAAGGTATTTCGCATAACCCGACCAAAATTCAGGCAACGACCGAAAGGTATTTCCTTAATACACTAGAGGGTTCTTGTGAATTGCCAGTTGGCGCCCTGGCTGAAATCAAGGGGTCGAACATAACCCTGACAGGTGAGTTTTTTTCAGAAAAGAGAGGGGAGTTGTTAAGGGGAATGAAAACAGCTCCCATTGCTTCCCATTTGGATTTGGGAAGGGAATTGGCAGAATCCCTTCTTTCCAGGGAATAGGTTACCCAGGGTATTGTTAGAAATTGTCGGGAAGTTCCATTTCATTCAGCAATTCGGCAAATTGGGCACCATGCATGTCCCGGTCAAGTCGGCTTCCCTGAATGTGGGTACGAGGAAAACTGATTTTCATTACATTTAAATCAGGTACCTCAAAAATTTCAAAGTTGTCTTTTTCTACATTGTAGAGCCGGGAAAGGATGTCACCGTCCAATAAACCAAGTATTCGCTTGAGGTTTGTTTGGTTCCTGCAGAAAATATCAACGGTTACAGTGAAAGGACCAGCATTTTTGGATCGGATTTTGAAGACTTTGTCACGAAGGTTAGCCATTTGCTTCAAACACCTCTATTTTGAAAATTTCCAGAGGATCATCTAGTTCCAGTGCATGGTTCAAGCAGAACTCATACAATGGTCCCCTTTCGGTTTCTGCCGGGGAGTAGGGGAAGGAAAATGTTGGTAATTCCTCTTTGTCAGACAAGGGGAAATGCAGTAGGTAGGGATTAATGTGTTTGGCTATTTCATTTGCAAGTTCTTGGGATTCAGCGGTTATGAGGCTTAGAATTCCAACTTCAGTTGGGTGGGATGATCGATTTTCAAGCGAACCAAGTGTTGCTTCGGACCCAATAATTCTGAAATCCAAATGGCAGGTATCGGCATCTACTCCAAACTTTTCATCAAGTGAGTTTTCCAGGAATTGTTTTAACTTTTCGACCCAAATATGAATGTTCCGGACATAATGGGCATTTCGAATCATTGTCAGGCTTGTCGTCTGATAACCGGCAATTCTAACACCTTCAATTTTTACACTGTATTGTGGGAAGGATACCCACTTGCCACCCGATACCCTGACTTTTCGACCGGAAACCGCTTCATAAGTGGCATTTTTGACATCAAGATAGCCACCAGGTTCGTATAATATGAACGGATCCGAGTTTTCATAGAGCATATGAGCTGATACCGTATGAGGGGTACATTGGGCCATGGGATCAAGAGGTTCGATTTCAAAGTAATCCTCATGAAAATCAATCTGAACGCATCCACTCAGTGGGTTGGTTGAACACAAGGCCCCGCATTCAGACACCTTTGCACCGTGCCAGGCAATGCCGGGTGGAATGCCTGACATCAAGGGCAAGGCAGCAATTGATGCTGTATCCGTTGCTCGGCCAGCGATAATTATATCGGCATTTCTGGCCAATGCTTCTTGGATTTGTTCCACCCCCATCAGGGCAACCATTCCCGTACAATCATTGATGATTTCTTCCGAAATAACCGGAGCATGTTTCAGGGCTTTCAATCGACCGGCTTGAAGAGCAGACACAACCTGCTGACGGGTTAGTGAAGATTTGATGGTTCCGATTCGCAAATCCTTAGAGGTGGTGTGAAGCAGATTCTTGGTAATTTTAACCATCCAGTCAACAGATTGATCTGTTCCACAAGTACCGGAAGAGCCAATTACAAGCGGGATATCTGCGGTCTCTCTGGCCGCTAGCAAATATTTCCATTCACCTGAGGTTACTGCCCGTGAATATTTAGAATTGGCTGTACCCAAATAGTAGGGACCACTATCGGTCGAGCCTCCATCTATGGCAATTATATCTGGATTGTTGGCCAAACCTCTTTGTAGAGCCTCCTTGCTGAATTCCAATCCCAGAACCCCAGAAGGAACGAGTACTCTAATCAAACTTAAACCTCCAGAAGGACAGGGTTATCAAATTTTGGGTTTGGGTTTCTTCAACAGATTTCTCAGGAAAAGGGGCGCTACAAACCCGCCAATGGCTGCAACCCATAGTCCAATGGCAATTCCGGAAGAGAACAGATAGGTCCAGTCACCTCCGGAAATTATCATCGCTCTCCGCAAATTATCCTCCATGTTGTTGCCAAGGAGAATACCAAGGATAATGGGAACGGTTGGCACACCCAACTTTCTACAAAAATAACCAACCAAACCAAAAATGATCATCAGTACCAAATCATGACTGCTTCCGGACAGGGAATAAATTCCACCAAAGGCAACCATCGCAATACCGGGTAACAGAACATGTGGAGGTACTGACAATACCTTTACGAACAATCTAACCATGGGAACATTCATTATCAACAATACAACGTTGGCAATGAGAAGTGAGGCTATCAGACCCCATACAACTTCAGGTCGTTCTTCAAAGAGCAGGGGGCCGGGTGTTATGTTCAAAGTCAATAAAACAGCAAGCAATACGGCGGTAGTTCCGGAGCCTGGAACGCCAAGTGTCAGCATGGGAACCAAGGCTCCACCCGCTGCTGCATTGTTTCCTGCTTCAGGGGCAGCTACACCCTTTGGATTACCTGTACCAAAGGTATCACCGTCCTTGGCAACGGTCTTTTCACCCATATAGGCTAGAAAACTACCGAGCGAAGCTCCTGCGCCAGGGAGTATACCTGCAAAAAAGCCTATAAGGGTTCCTCTGAGCATGGTAAACCCGCTATTGACAATATCCTTTACAGGTATGGTTATCTTGTCAAGTTTAACGCCAATGGCTGTATTTTTGCCATGGCTTTCGATAAATATGAAAATTTCGGAAACAGCGAACAAACCCACGATGGCAACCAGGAAATCAACACCATCCATCAAAGCCAACTCCCCAAAGGTAAGGCGAGGCAATCCTGTTTGGTTATCCAGGCCGATCATGGCTATTCCCAATCCGACGGCCGAAGCCAAGGCAGCTTTTATCTGGTTTTTGGAAGCAAGGCCACCAAGGGTACAAAAGGCTAACAGATAAAGTGCAAAATATTCCGATGGGCCAAAAAGGTAAGCAACATTGGCTAACAATGGCGCAAGAAGCATGAGACCGATTGTAGCCAGAAATGCACCGACAAAAGAAGATACACCTGAAAGAACCAACGCATCGGCAGCCCGACCCTGTTTCGCCATGGGATATCCGTCAAGGGTTGTCATCAAAGCCGGTTCATCACCGGGGATATTCAATAGTATTGAAGAAATCCTTCCACCATACATCGCACCATAATAAACCGAGGTCATCAGGACCAGAACTTCAGTAGCATCAAGGCCCAATGAAAAAGCAAGTGGTATCAGGATTGCGACACCATTGGAGGGTCCAAGTCCCGGCAGGGAACCGATTATGGTACCTGCAAAACAACCTGATACTGCCAGCAACAGGGTGGACCAGGTCAGGGCAATGGCAAATCCCTGGGAAAGATTGGCTAAAAGATCCATGGTCTATCCGAACGCAAACAAACCCAAACCAAGGCCATAATTCAGTACCAAAAACAAGCCTATCGACAAACTCAGGCCGGTAATTATGGCATTCTTGATGTTTGGTGAAATCAGATAACTGAGGATAATGGCAACAACTGCCGAGGGAATTATAAACCCGTAAGGTCGAAGCGTTTTGGCAAATAAATACATGGCCAGAAGGGCAACAACTATCTTGCCATAAACCTTCAGATGTGGCCAGTCAGTAATTTCATCGGGAAAAATAATTATCAATACCCCACAAAGCAGTGATACACCTGCGACGATGTAGGGGAAGGTTCGAGAACCCACGGGGTCTGAAAGAAACCCCGTGGGAATAAGTGTTGCATGATACAGATAAAAGGACGCAATTAGAATTACGCCCAATCCGAATATGCGATCAGCTTTCACTACTGAATAACTCCAATTTCCTTGGAAAGCTTTTGAACATCAGCAATGACGCCGGCAAGATACTCCTGGAAATCGTCACCTACCTTGGTGAAGGGGGCAAGTCCATTGTCAGCCATGGCTTGAGCCCATTCATCTGAAGCAGCAACCTGAGCAAGTGCATCTGCCCACTTGTTGTAATCTTCATCGGAGATACCCTTGGGAACATAGAGACCACGCCAGTTTACGGCAACAAGATCAACACCTTGTTCCTTGGCCGTGGGGATATCATCAAATCCCGGAATCCTTTCATCGGTGAAAACCGCAACCACTCGGACATCACCTGACTTGAGGAACCCGACCACCTCGGAAATGTCACCGGTCATGGCTTGGGTATGTCCTCCAATGGTTTGGGTAATTGCATCACCGCCACCATCAAGACCGACATATTTGACGGAAAGTACATCATCATAGCCAACTTCGCCCAATGCCATGAGAACTTTCAAGTGATCAAATCCGCCTGTTGCGGACCCACCGGCAAAAGTTACCGAAGTGGGGTCATTCATAACTGCATTGAGCAAATCCATCAGATTCATGTAAGGTGAGTCAGCGGCAACGACCAGAACACCAGGATCGGCACCGATAGCTCCTAGAAAGGAAACCTGATCAGATGTCATACCTGCATAGGCATTTTGTGCCAGACGTGTTGCTGTTGCAGATGATGCCGCGATAATTAGGTCACCATCATCATTTCTTTCATTGACCACGTGTCCATAGGCGAGACCTCCGCCTCCACCTGCCATGTTGGTCACCTTGATCGGTTCGTCAACGGCACCGATATCATACATGATTTTTCCGATGGCCCGACAGGTAAAATCCCATCCTCCACCAGGGTTTGCCGGTGCAATGCATTCAGCTGAATTACCGACAGTTCCAATACCCATAATCAGTGCGAAGGAAGCACCGATTAGCTTGCTTGAAAATTTCATAATTTTTCTCCATTAACTTTCAATCAGTTAACTAATCACAAAAAGCAATTAATTTCCTAAGAGGATTAGATTTATCCATTTACCCAATTAATTACAACTTGATACACTCAAATATGGATAGAATTTGATACCCGATCACAGGCAATCAGTTAGTCAGGTGAAAAGAATCACCCATTTTGGTTATATCCAATTTTTTTCCAAAATAGGATATTCAGTCAAATTCGGTAATTTTGAGAATGGAAATCAAACGGGACAGCAAACAAAAAAAGGGAGGGATAATTGCTTATCCCTCCCAGTGGGAGAAAAAATGAAAGGTTTTGTTTACTTGGCTGCGCCTATTGCCAGCTCGACAGCATCCATCTGGGCTTTACGGGCTACCTCGGTGTAGGAGGCAAGATACTGAGCAGAAGCTTCCCAGCTGGAAGAGGCGTAGTCCTGCATGGACTTGACCATGTTTTCCGGTGACGGCTTTTCCTCCGCAACATCCTTAGCCCTGGCAAGGGTATCCTTGGCCCACCTGTCGTTGATGTCAACGACTTCGGAGGTAGCGTTCAAGGCAATGTTGACGGCCTTTTCGAAATTGGCCGTGGCTTTTTGGTAGGTGTCATTCATGGTTGCAGGTGAAAGAGGGAGATAGGAAGCCATGTTTGAAAAGGCTTTGGTGTAATCCTGAAAATTGTTCATTGTCTTATCCTTTGATTCTGGAACTGTAACTTTGTTTCAGGCAATATAATGCTGCAATGCAAAAAAAATTTAATTTATTTTGTAAATTCACTTTTCGACCTCAAATGACGTAAACTGGAAATTAGTATGGTTTTGCAGCAAAATGCCAGAAAAATTTACCGGAAAAAGTTCACAAATCCGTTATTATTTTACTGGGGCTTTCAACTGTACTTATTGCAAGGACAGTATGGGTATCGCTGTATCTGTAGGGGCAATCAAGAAATTTAGTGAAAAGGTAAGATACAAACCTGAAACCAGTGGAGAATTCCATTTAATTAGGTATAGGAATTAACCGTCAGAACCTTTTTGGTTGATTGCATCAGACAAATGCTTTCTGAGATTATCCAATCTAACGTCAGAGAGAATTTTCAATCCCGACTTGTCTTTGACATAAAATACATCAACAGCTTGAGCACCATAGGTAGCAACGACAGAAGAAACCACTGTAATTCCCCGATTGTTCAGAGTGCGTACAAGATCATAAAGAAGCCCGGGCCTATCTTGCGTATCAACTTCAACAATGGTGTACAGGTCGGAACCCTTGTTATCGAAAGTTATCTCCGTTGGTACTGTAAATTTGGTTACCTTTTTCAACCTGACTGGTTTCTGAAGAGCATTAGGTTGACTTAACGTACTTTTCAGCAATTCAAAATCCGAGGTAAATTTCTTAACCTGTGTTCCCAATCGCTTTACTTTTACGCTTTCGAATGGTTTCCCATTAGGGTCCTGAAGCCAAAATGCACTTGTCAAATACCCGTCTGAAGTTGAATAGGACTTGGCGTCAACAATATTCACATTTAGCAAGGCCAGGATACCTGCAAATTTTGAAAACAGATCAGGAACCTGTTTTCTGACCATGCAAAGCCTAGTTGCACCCCTGGTTTCATCCTTGGTAAATTCAAAAATTGTTTCATCACTTTCAACCTTACCCAACAACTCGATGAACATGACTTGATCATCGGGCGCCAAACTTCTCCAAAAGGGGTCGCCATGACGGTTTATTGCACTATCGGGATCAGCGAAATTCTGCTTTTGAAGTTTTTCCAAGACGATTTTCTTGGATTCTTCCACATCGAAATAGGCAGTAAAGTTAACCGAACCATCAGTCATTACCGAATGGGTAAAATTATATAGGTCCCTGAGCATTTGAGCTTTCCAATGGTTCCAGACACCTGGTCCAACCCCCATGATATCACATACAGTAAGTACGGTCAGTAACTTCAGTTTTGTTCGGGTACCAACAATCTTAGCAAAGTTAATTACCGTTTTCGGATCACCTATATCCCTTTTTTGTGAAGTATCCGACATGAGAAGGTGATGTTTAACCAACCAGACTACAAGTTCTGTTTCCTTGTCATCAAGCCCAAGTCTTGGTGAAATATCCTTGGCTAGTTCTGCTCCGATTGTAGAGTGATCAGCATTACTACCCTTGCCAATGTCATGCAACAA
>WTGT01000232.1 GCA_011523445.1 Paracoccaceae bacterium | reverse complement strand
GTACGAATGAGTATGCCTGTTGCACAAACTCCGATAATCGGGACGTTCGCAATGAAAGCTTCCCTGATCCTAGCAGCAATTTCCGAACTGGGAGTATTTGCAGGCGAGGTTAAAGTCGATCCCAGGAATTCGGCTATTTCCTGCCCTATAAGTTGCCCACCCAAAGTGAAGGTAAAGATGCCAGGTTTAATAGATGACATATTCATCCTTGCTGGGTACTAGTATCATTGAAAAGTATGGTGCTGTCTCGGGAGCTTCAGCCAAGGGCAAAACCAATTGATTGGGAAGGGTGGCATGGGAAACATATACAGCTCTTTTGGCCATGCCCTTTTGTTCCAACAGGCGTTTTATCTTGGCAATGTTTCTGCCGACTTTCATGATGGCAAAGGCGTCCTCCTTCTCCAGCTGTTTCAGAAATGCCTCATCATCCATTCCTCCGGGAATTACCGAAAGTGATTCAAGACGGGAACAGAGGGGTCTTTGCGAGACGGCAGAACAGGCATTCAAGGAAGATATTCCGGGAATGATCTCGACCGGGTATTTTCCTGCGAACCTGGAAAAAAGGTACATGAATGATCCATAGAAAAAAGGATCTCCCTGACACAAGACAATGACATTCACCTCACGCTTAAGGTGGGTTGCTATTTCATCCGAGGCTGAATTGTAAATGAGTTGGCTTGGAAATCGACTTTCTACCATCGGTATTTTGATGGGTATCTCTAGAACATCCTTCGACATGAATTCCTTGACGATGTTTCTGGCAAAACTCTCACCGGTTTCAATCGACGGATAAGCAATGACCTTTGCTTCCCTGATTACCTTCAGAGCCTTGAGAGTAAGCAGTTCGGGATCTCCTGGTCCCACGCCAACACCAATTATCTTTCCTGTCATTTCTGCACCATCCATTGAGTGACAGGTAATAACTGATTCCAAGTGGTCAGTTTACCCAATGTTCTGCTTCTGGAGATAGCAATTCTGGTTAATGTACCTCCGAATTCTTTTTGCAGATCAACCAATACTGCTTCCGATTCAAGGGTTACAGAATTCGCCACCAGACAACCATATGGCTTAAGACGATCCATTGCTACCTGAACGAGGTCAGGTTCCAGTCCACCACCGATAAATACCGCATCAGGGTCAGGAAATGTGGAAATCAGATCGGAGGATAAACCGCAGGTGATTGAAAATCTGGGTGCTCCTAACTTCATGGCATTGGATTGCGCCATTGTACATCGCTTTTGATTTTTTTCCACCCCGTAAGCCCGGCCATTGAATGACAAGAGTAGCCATTCGATACCGACTGATCCACATCCACAACCAAGATCCCACAGGATTTTGTTTTTACCTGGATTTAATGAGTTTACCGTGAGAGAACGTATCTCTTTCTTGGTGAAGTTCCCGTCCGAAACAAAAGCATCGTCCGGCAAACCTGGTGGGGATGGAAGTATATCTTCCTTTTCCGTGGGAATACACTCGATGCAAAGGGTATGAAACTTAGGAATTGTGTGATTTTCTTCTGTCAGCTTCCATGAATCTGCCAACCCCTGAATCATTGATTCATTTGGTCCTCCCAACTCCCCGAGAACTGTCAGTTTGCTGGCACCATATCCTTTTTCCTTCAGCAGGTTCGCAATTTTGGAGGGGCATTTGGAATCAGCAGTCAACACCACAAGATTGTTATAAGGTCTGAACCATGGAATGACTTGCTCCACCGGTCGGCCATGAACGGTTATCTTGTCAACATCAGGTATACTCCAGCCCATTTTTGAGCAGGCCAATTGAAATGCTGATAGTTGTGGATAAAATTTAATTTCCTCACTCGGCCATTCCCTAGCCAATAAGGCTCCAGCAGAGTACCAGAGTGGATCTCCAGTTACCAGAATTGCTACATTCTTGGGTCGAAATTCACCGATCTTGCCGATCATGGTTGAAAAGGGCGATGGCCATTTTATTCGCTTGGCCGTGAAGCCTTTGGTCAGCCTGTGGTGTCTTTCGCCACCAATTATGATATCTGCCTGATTTAATACATCCAATGCTTCGGTTCCCAGACTCTTCAGGCCAGATTCCCCAACTCCAATGACATGAAGCCACGGTTGGATATTGGTGGTTGAAGTGGTCATGGAATCCTTCAGGAATTGGAATTCTTCAACAAAAGGGACATGGCATTTACTATCGAGGCTGCTATGGCCGATCCTCCTCTCCTACCTGCAATTGTTATATACTCAATTTCCAGCTCCGAATTGATCAGTTCTGCCTTGCTTTCCATTGCTCCGACAAATCCAACTGGAACACCAATGACA
The DNA here is from genome assembly GCA_011523445.1 of Paracoccaceae bacterium. Classification (GTDB taxonomy): domain Bacteria; phylum Pseudomonadota; class Alphaproteobacteria; order Rhodobacterales; family Rhodobacteraceae; genus MPNP01. The sequence continues at coordinate 7,418 of WTGT01000232.1, read as the reverse complement.
AGGGCTGGTTTTATCTTGTGGGATTGCACCAGCTCCAACAAACGGAAAAGTGCCGTAGGCGCATTTCCAATGACCGCGAGGGCTCCGTTGCAGGAAGGAAACCATTGATCAATTGCTGCTGCAGACCTTGTCATGTTTGGATTGGATGCTTCAGGGGGGAGTACTTCATTTAGAGTAACTTTTACTTCATTATCCCGAGGTAGATTCTTTCGGATTATCCCGTGCGAGGTCATGAAACTGTCACAGAAAACAGGTTTGCCAGCCTGTAGGGATTCAAGACCGGCCTTAAGAAAATTCCCGGAATAGTGAATGTCCTCGGTGATATCAGTCATGCCGCATGAATGGATAATTCGAATAACAACTTCCCTGATACCTTCGGGATAAGTTTCAATATCAATTTCATCCTTAATGATTTCAAAACTTTTTTGGTAAATCCTTTCAGGGTTTTTTTCGTAAGTAAACATCAATCCTTCAAGTACTTTCTTACACTTTCCGGCCCAAGCGGATGTTTGCTATGGGGATAAGGATGGTGATGGTGATCATGGTGGTGGTCATGATGTCCGTGATGGTGGTGATCGTTCTCATGTTCATGGGTATGTTGCAATCGGCATGCACCTGTACAAAAATCGTCACAAAGATCACAATTTTGAACATTTGATCCTGGTGCCGATGCGCCTTGTCCCTCAACATGATGGTGATGGCTTTCCTGTTTCATCCCAACCTCGTCCTCAAATCCCAAGACATTGGTTCGATACTTACAAAGGGAACAGTTCATGGCTGTATCCCCACTAAGTATATCCTTGGCCCGGTCGGCAAAGACTTCGAGCACCAATGGATGATCATTCAGATAGGAGGCCTTCAGGAATTGTATTTCGGGATTTCGTTGGGCAACTAGATCGGTAAAGCCGTATATCCGATCAATCAAAATCCCGCCAAACAGGAAGTAGGGAAAAACCACCACCTTGCGATATCCCAATTTTGTAACATGTTCAAGACAGGGTTCAACCAGTGGGAAGGTTACCCCGGAATAGCCTACTTCACACCAACCAAAGCCCATACCTTCCTGCAGTAATCTGGCTACTTTTGATACATTTGAGTTGGCATCCGGGTCCGAAGCTCCCCTGCCTATTACTACCAGACATGTTTCCGACAAGGGTATGGAGTCATCGGTGTTTTCCTTGTCCAAGGCTTCACGAATTCTCTGGGCCGATGCCTCCAGGAGTTTGGGGTCAATTCCCAATTCCTTGCCGAACTGAATGGGGATGGAATGTTCTCTGGAATAACTGTTCAACACCGAGGGAATATCGTTCTTGACATGCATGGCGGCGAATAGCATCCCAGATATGGCAAGAATCTTTGTACATCCCTTTTCCCTTAACCTATCAAGCCCTTTTCTGATGACGGGATTGGCAAATTCAAGATATCCGAATTCAATTTCCCATTCCCTGGGGAGATAATCAGGAATCTGCCTGACTGCATTGGCAAATTCCATTACCGCTTCATTTGATCGGGAACCGTGCCCGCATACCATAACTCCGATCTTGTCCAAAATACACCCTCAAATTCAAGTTGTTTAAAATATCGTTACAAACAAATTACTGGCCTTAGTCCAAGACTAATGGAACTGAATACCAATTCGACAAATTCATTTATTTGACAGCATCTTGGCAATTCTGAGAAATTCTCAAAGGGATGGCTTTCAAAGAAAGAAAATGATTGAAGAAAAACTAATTTTTAAATTAATCTTTCCAATAATTGAAAGTATATTTTATTCCCTAATATATTTCTTAATCAAAGATATTGACGGAGGGGTATTGAAATGTTGAAAACAGATTATTCACATGATGAAAATGACCAGGTAGATGACAACCACTGGCAGGAAAGGGTAGATCTTGCAGCTGCATTCAGGTGGTCGGTGAAAATGAATTTTCATGAGGCCGTGGCAAATCACTTTTCCCTCGCGGTCAATGAAAGTGGAACAAAATTCCTGATCAACCCCAATCAGGTACATTTTTCAAATATTCGTGCTTCCAATTTATTGCTGGTTGATGTGAACGATCCTGAAACCATGAACAGACCCGATTGCCCCGATCCTACTGCCTGGGGTTTGCATGGTGCCCTGCACAGACTCTGCCCACACGCACGCTGTGCCATCCATCTCCATCCCATCTATTCAACGGTTCTTGCCAGTCTGGAGGACAGTTCACTCCCAGCGGTTGATCAGAATGCTGCAATTTTTTTCAACAGGGTCATAATTGATGAGGATTATGGTGGATTGGCATTTGAGGAAGAAGGAAACAGATGTGCAGCTCTGTTTTCGGATCCCAAGAAACAGGTTATGGTAATGGGCAATCATGGGCTGTTGGTAATCGGACAGACGGTTGCTGATACATTTGATCGGACATATCTGTTTGAAAGGGCCGCGGGGAATTACATCAGGGCTTTGCAAACAGGTCAAAAATTACGGGTAATGCCAGATCACATTGCCGAAAAGGTTGCCAGCGCAGTAGAAAATTATCCCGGTCTCGGTCAAAAGCATTTTGAAGAAATAAAGGTGATCCTGGATAGGGAAGAACCCGATTACGCAACCTGACATCTGGAGGGGATTCCAAATGACTGACAGCTCAATTTCCAATTCTTCGAAGAGCAAGGACTGGAACCATCAACCGGCCTTGCCAATCCAAACCAACCCGCTTTTCAATTGGCCACCCGAACCTCGTTTGGCATTCAGATGGTTTGCAAAAAACTGGTTGGCCTTAAGTCAGGTGGCTATCCAAATCGTTCTGGCCGTTGTTGTCTATTTATTTATTTTTCCACCCCTTGAAGAGATGGCAGTACTTCAGTTTGGTTGGGTTTTCAAGGTTTGGTTGACCAATATCATATTATTGTCGGCATTTGCCGGTTCCATGCATTTTTACCTTTACAGTCTTGGGAAACAGGGTGATAAATTAAAATATGATCCAAGGGACCTGGGCAAGGACAGCGGGGTATTCACTTTTAGAAATCAGGTTCATGACAACATGTTCTGGACCCTGGTTAGTGGTGTATCATTCTGGACCTTCTTTCAATGCCTTGTTTTCCACGCTGGTGCCAGCGGATTGGCTCCGTTATTTGAATTTTCGAGCGGGTATTGGGGTAAATTGTTACCCTTGATCTGGTTTGTCCTGTTGTTTTTCCTGATTCCGCTCTGGTCTTCATTCCATTTCTACTGGATCCACAGGTTCTTGCATTGGCCACCTCTCTACAAAATTGCCCATGCACTTCATCATCGGAACGTTAATGTCGGTCCCTGGTCGGGTATCTCCATGCATCCGATTGAGCATGCCGTGTATTTCACCAATTTCCTGATCCATTTAGTTGTGCCATCCCATCCTGTTCATATCCTGTTCCATGCCTATTTCCAGACATTGGGAGCAGTTGCCAATCATTCAGGATTTGAGAGTTTGGTTTACAGGGATAAAAAGCAAATTCAGTTGGCAGATTTCTTTCACCAACTTCATCACCGCTATTTTGAATGCAATTATGGTACGGTGGAAATGCCCTGGGACAAGTGGTTCGGCTCCTTTCACGATGGTAGTGAAGAGGCTACCACCGAGACCTGGCAAAGGAAAAAAAGGATGTATCAATCCCAATAACGGGTCACCTTACAAACTTCTTGTATTTGATTCGTTTTGGAATGATTGAATCGGGACCCAAACGACGGGTCTTGTCTTCAATATAGGATTCGAAGTTACCTTCAAACCACTCGACATGCCCTTCGCCCTCAAAGGCCAGAATGTGGGTACACAACCTGTCCAGAAAGAAACGGTCATGCGAAATGATCATGGCACTCCCTGCAAACTCCTCCAGTGCTTCCTCTAGGGCTCTCAGCGTTTCGACATCAAGATCATTGGTTGGTTCGTCCAAAAGGAGCAGGTTTCCACCTTCCTTCAAGAGCTTGGCAAGGTGAACCCTGTTTCTTTCCCCTCCTGACAAGAGGCCGGTTTTCTTTTGCTGGTCCGTTCCTTTGAAATTGAAAGCAGAACAATAGGCCCGTGAATTGACTTCGGCATTGCCCAACTCAATCATATCAGCACCTCCCGATATTTCTTCCCAAACAGTGTTTTTGGGATCAAGGTTATCCCTGTTTTGGTCGACATAGGAAAGGATAGTACCGTCACCGACACTTACCTTTCCGTCATAATGACTTTCGTTATCGGTCAATATCCTGAATAATGTCGTTTTACCAGCACCATTCGGACCAATGACCCCCACAATTCCTCCGGGTGGGATGGCAAAGGAAACATCCTCAAACAGCAGATTGTCCCCGTGGGATTTTTTTAGACCCTCAACCTTGATGACATTGGAACTTAATCTCGGACCATTTGGAATGACAATCTGGGAAGTCCTGATTTTTTCCCTCTCGGTTTGGGAAATCATGTCATTATAGGCATTGATTCTTGCTTTCTGCTTGGTGCGTCTAGCCTGTACACCAGATCTGATCCACTCCAATTCCCTACTCAGGGTTCTTTGTCGTGATTTTTCCTGTCGGGCTTCATGCTCCAGACGTTTGGCCTTCTGTTCCAGCCAGCTGGAATAATTTCCTTGGTATGGGATTCCCCTCCCACGATCCAATTCCAGAATCCAACCGGTGATTTCATCCAGAAAATAACGATCATGCGTTACAATCAGGCAGGTACCCTTGTAATCAATCAGATATTGCTGAAGCCAGGCGACGGTTTCGGCATCTAGATGGTTGGTCGGTTCATCAAGCAGGAGAATTTCTGGTGCTTCCAACAAAAGTCGACACAAGGCCACCCTTCTTCTCTCTCCACCGGAAAGGGAAGCAACCGTGGCTTCGTCCTCCGGGCATCTGATTGCATCCATGGCCTGATCAATTTGGGTGTCCAGATCCCAGAGGTTCTCGGAATCTATCTTGTCCTGAAGCATGGCCATTTCATCGGCAGTTTCATCCGAATAGTTCATGGCTAGCTCATTGAATCGATCCAGCAGATCCTTTTTCTCCTTGACGCCAAGCATGACATTTTCCCTGACATTGAGATCAGGATTCAATTGCGGTTCCTGTGGAAGGTATCCCACGGCAACTCCCTTGGCAGCCCAGGCTTCACCCCCAAACTCGGTTTCAATACCTGCCATGATTTTCATCAGAGTCGATTTCCCTGATCCATTCACTCCCACGACTCCAATCTTTACTCCGGGAAGAAATGAAAGGTTGATGTTTTCGAAGCATTTTTTGCCACCTGGATAGGTTTTTGAAACCCCCTCCATGTGAAAGACATATTCGTATTTTGACATTGATTAACCGTAAATATCGGGTAGTGTAATATAAAGCTTGGAATCTATTCCCGAAATCCCATTGAAGCACATTAAATCTGGAATAAACACATTTACGTTCTGTACTGGATTTAACAAGAGGAAATTAGTCGGTGAGTGAGTTTTTGCTTTAGAGGTAAATTTTACAATGAAAAGCCTGGCTTTGGTGTTTTTTGACCTTATTCGGGTTTATTAGTTACTGTTCTGTAAACATGCAAAACAATCCTTTTTCGGGGAAGGACCAAACATACCTCACTGCGTTTTTGAACATAAAGAAGGAGTATTCTTGATGAGTAAAAATATAGACCAAGAAAATGATTTTGATACGCTTCCAATGATTGCACAGTCAGTAGTCAGTGTTAATTCCAAATTAAGGTGCCTCTAATATGCCTATCTAGTCATTTTGTTCTATTTTCCCTTGAATAGGGCTTCCGCACAATAACAATCGGGGTGTCCATAGAATAAACGAAAACACCCTTGAGGGAACCACACAGTGAGGGCTATCGCTTTTGAATTCTAACACGTATATTCGTATCAATGATTTGCCTTTTCGGGGTAGTTCAGACAAAAAAATTGCCCTTGATACAAATATTTCGAACAAAGCGTGATAAATCTGCCATTTTCTGCTCCCAATCAGGTTTGTACACAATGGATTTGCAAAAAAAAATGATTGCGCTCAAACTGTTTCTAAAGCGATAACCCCGAGGATGAAATGTCTTAAAATTATTCTCTTTGTGTGAGTATTTTCTATCAAAATGGCTAGATAGGAATATTTAAGGGCCCAATTAAAAAGTGAATCTTTATAATGGAGCTGCTAACTGAAAAAATGATTAGATATCTCTAAAATGTCGATGGGATTCTTAATATGCAACTAATTAATGCTGGACCAGATGTACCTGACTCATTATTGGAGGCCCATGAAGAAGGTAGAGTAGTCTTTTTTTGCGGGGCCGGAATTTCTTATCCATCAGGTTTAGGGGGATTTGGATGGTTGGTGGAAAAACTAATTCAAGAATTAGGGTATCATAAAGACCACGAGCTACAAGAAGCCATATGCAAAAAACAATTTGATATCGCCATTGGACTTCTTGAATCTCATCTTGTAGTCGGACGTGCTGGTATCCGATCCAAAATTAAAGAAATTCTTACTCCTGATCCAAATAAAATAAACCTTGATACCCACAATGCACTTCTGACCCTCGCCAAAACTCGCAAAAGCAATCAAACCAAACTAAGGTTGATAACTACCAATTTTGATCGTTTGTTTGAGGAAATTCCGAGTATAAAATCCTACAAAGCCCCTTTGCTTCCTGTTCCAAAACTACACTGGGATGGTCTGGTTTATCTTCATGGTTTGCTTCCTGAAAATGAAACTGATTCTGATTTGGACAATTTGGTTGTTTCCAGTGGGGATTTTGGACTTGCTTACCTAATGGAAGGATGGGCGGCCCGGTTTATTTGTGAGTTGTTTCGGAATTTTAACGTTGTTTTTGTTGGTTATAGTATTGATGACCCAGTACTTCGCTATATGGTTGATGCTCTTTCTGCAGACAAACTTCGCGGAGAAGACCCGCTAGAAATGTTTTCATTTTGCCCTTATTCCGAGGGAGATAAGGATAGATGTGTCCGTAAATGGCAAGCAAAGAATGTAATCCCTATTCCCTACCAGGAAGACCAGAATCATGAATATCTTCACAAAACACTTCATAAATGGTCAGAAATCTATCGTGATGGGATTTTTGGAAAAGAAAGGATAGTTAATGACATCGCCCCACTCCTCCCGGGCAACTCTACCCAAAGCGATGATTATTTAAGCAGGTTAATTTGGGCACTAAGCGACCCAACCGGAAAGCCTGCTAAGCAATTTGCAGAATTCAATCCTGCACCCTCTCTTGATTGGCTAGAACCATTCAGTGAAAATCGTTTTGATATTACTGACCTCAAACGTTTTGGTATCAATCCGATGGATAGTATCAATAGTGAAATTAGTTTTAGTTTATTAAATCGTCCAACTCCCTATCCATTAGCACCAAATATGGCGATCTCTGATAGGGGTGATACCACTGTAAGACCTGATGAAGTAATGCGCCAAATGAGTCAATGGT
>WTGT01000037.1 GCA_011523445.1 Paracoccaceae bacterium | reverse complement strand
CTTTTGGTCTTCGTTAGTGATACTGATTCAACTTGATGTACAATAATTGGTCAAATGAATACTGAAACTTCTGATCCAGATTGCTTTGCATTACCACCCGGGGTGGATTGGCTCCCGGTCAATGATGCCATAAGCAGGATTTTATCCAGTTTTACCCCACTGGGCCAATCTGAAGAAATTACTTTGAACAAGGCAGTTGGCAGGGTCTTGGCCAAACAGGTTACCGCCCTGAGGATCAACCCACCATTGACTAATTCAGCTGTGGATGGTTATGGGTTTGCCTTTGACTCTTTAACTAGACATGACGTACTGGAACTTGCAAGTGGTTATGCAGCACCCGGCTCGATACTGGATAAGCCAGTACCATTTGGGAAAGCCATAAAGATACTTACTGGTGCCCCTTTGCCCGAGGGTGTGGACACGGTACATCTGCAAGAGTACTCTCAAATCGATTCCAATCGGCTTCATTTCAAATCAAGGCCAAAAAAGGGAGCCAATACCCGATTGGCTGGTGAAGATATCAAGGTTGGAGATCAGTTGTTTGCCAAAGGTCACAAAATCAGAACCAATGATCTGGCCTGCCTGGTTTCATCAGGAGTGGACAAAATAAATGTCTACGCCAAACTCCGTGTGGGCGTTTTGTCCACAGGTAATGAATTATGGGAAAATGGCATGGCAGTAGATAATGCAACGGTTTTTGATGCCAATAGACCCATGCTTTTGTCCCTGATACACAAGATGGGATTTATTCCTGTTGATCTCGGTATGGTTGGAGATGATAGGGAAGAAGTTCGCGACAAGCTGAATCAGGGGGCATCTTGTTCTGATATTATCCTAACTTCCGGTGGGGCTTCCTCGGGCATGGAGGATTTTGTTTCCGATTTATTGTCGAAGGAAGGGGAACTCAACTTCTGGCGAATCGCTGTGAAACCAGGTCGGCCACTGGCCCTTTCAAAATGGCAGGATACTCATATTTTTGGACTTCCCGGCAATCCCATTGCGGCCTTTGTTTGCTCTCTGGTCTTTGCTCATCCGGCCATGCGGATATTGTCGGGTGAATTATGGAAACCACCAGTGGGTTTCATGGTTCCGGCAGCATTTCAGAAACGCAAAAAACCCGGTCGCACGGAATACCTTCGTGCCAGAATGAACGATGAAGGTTTGGCTGAGATTTTTCCATCGGAAGGATCGGGATTGACCACCAGTTTGTCCTGGTCGGAAGGCCTGGTCGAATTAGGAGAGGATACCCTATCGGTTGATAGGGGTGACCTGGTCAAATATTATCCCTACAGCAGTTTTGGGATATAGTTAGGAAACTGCAATCAACCGGTATTGAAAACCTGGCCAAGCAATAAAAAGGCCAGAAAGGTCCTGGTTTGTGCCAGCTCTCTGATTTCATCATCACTGAGTTGTGGTATGACCTTGGAAATAAACTCCTCCATCTGCTTGTTGAAGGTGTTGGCAAGGCTTTCAAAATTGCTGTTTTCGGTCAAAATGCTGGAGACCTTATCGATTTCGACAAACGTTCCGGTTCCTCCAAGGGATGAAACCATACCCACGGCGCTATCTGCGGCAAATCGCCTCCAGGTGGTGATCAGGCCCATATCAATTTCCAGATCATCCATTATCAAATCATAGCCGGCCAGGGTAATCAGGAGTTCATGGGAATTCCGCAGCAGGTTATCCAGGGATTCAATTTTGATTGCTGCCTCAATTGCATCATAACCCTCTGAATCATTCTCATCATTGGGCATGTTGAAGGCCCTGATCAATGTTTTCTTGTCAAGGTTCCATTCATCAAGCCTGCTTGTCTCCCCCTTGACTCCATCGCTGGATATGGGAAGGATGAAAGTGGTGTCATTTATTTCTCCGGCCGGTTCATCGTATTCCGGCTTCTCATGAATTTCCGGACTTTTGCTGGGTACAGGCGGGCTATCTGTCGAAATATTCATGAACCGATCGCTTTCACCGAAGGAAATATGATCAATTTCATCCTTCAACTTGTTAATCTTCTTTTTCAACTCATTGTAACGTTCGCGGTTTTGAACTGCCATCAAATACAATCCAGCCACCAACCAGAAAAAGAGTATTGGAATCAGTCCGATAATCAATGGGACTACACCCCTGTTATTCTGGGAGGTCTCGCCTAATCCACCACCACGGCTTACCTCAAAGAAAAACAGTATCCATAGAATGGTTGCCACTGTTGCACATAGATAGGCAATGATATTGCGGATGGGAATCTTGTTTTTCCCACCTGCAATTGTGTATTTCTCGCTTCCTAAAATTTTTGTTCTCCCTAGGTATAACTTACCTTCAGAACAGTATAATACCGTTCACCATTGGG
>WTGT01000088.1 GCA_011523445.1 Paracoccaceae bacterium | reverse complement strand
GACCTGGATATGGGCAATTGACCCAATTGGCTGCAATTGGAACATGAAATAAAATGTAGCCACCTCATAGGCTCGAATACGGGCTATGCTCAACATGTCGGCAATATATTCAGTTGCCGGTTTGGTCAACCATCCTTCCTGTTCCTGGGCACGCCACAAGAGGGGAATTATAGCCGAAACCTGACGACCTTCAGGATATTTGGCAATCTGTTCCCTGGCCCATTTCAGGTTTTCTTCTGAAAACTCGAAACCTTCGGGCTGGGTATGATGAAATCGTCTTAGCATAACTCAATGACTAATTTGATGTTTACCTGTCAATCTCGCCGAATACCACATCAAGGGATCCGATTACAGCCGAAACATCGGCCAGCAAGTGGCCCTTGCAAAGCTGATCCATGGCTTGCAGATGGAGGAAGCCGGGAGCTCTGATCTTGGCTCGGTAAGGCCTGTTTGAACCGTCTGATACCAAATAGACCCCGAATTCACCCTTGGGTGCTTCAACCACTGCATAAACCTCACCTTCGGGAACATGAAATCCCTCGGTATATAGTTTGAAATGATGGATAAGTGCTTCCATGGACTGTTTCATTTCACTTCTGGTAGGAGGTGAAATCTTGCCCCGCGTCAAGACATCACCATCAGCGTGATCAAGCTTTTCAATTACCTGCCTGATGATCTTGATGCTTTCTTCCATCTCCTTCATTCGACAAAGATACCGATCATAGCAATCACCATTTTTTCCAACCGGAATCAGGAAATCCAGTTCATCATAGCATTCATAGGGTTGTGAGCGTCTCAGATCCCAGGCCATTCCGGACCCCCTGACCATCACACCTGAAAAACCCCAATCCAGGGCTTCGGCTTGTGAAACAATGGCTATATCCACATTTCTTTGCTTGAAAATCCTGTTTTCCGTCAACAGTTCATCTATGTCATTGATTTTTTGGGGAAACTCCTCGGACCATTGGTATATATCGGCAATCAATTCCGGTGGAAGATCACGATGAACACCTCCTGGACGGAAATAGGCCGAATGCAATCTTGCGCCACAAGCCCGTTCGTAAAAAACCATCAGCTTTTCACGCTCTTCAAAGCCCCACAATGGTGGCGTCAAGGCACCAACATCCATTGCCTGGGTTGTTACATTCAGGAGGTGATTGAGAATTCGTCCGATTTCGGAATAGAGAACCCTGATCAGGGACGCTCTTCTGGGTATTTCGGTTCCAGTCAGTTTTTCAATGGCCAGACACCAGGCATGCTCCTGATTCATCGGAGCTACATAATCCAGACGGTCAAAATAAGGCAGGTTTTGCAGGTAGGTCCTGCTTTCCATCAATTTTTCGGTACCCCGGTGCAACAGTCCGATATGTGGATCACAACGGGTAACGACCTCACCATCCAACTCCAGAACCAGCCTTAATACGCCATGAGCTGCAGGATGCTGAGGGCCAAAATTGATATTGAAATTTCGAACCTGATTGTCGGCCGGTATTTCGGTCAGCTTTTCCTCCCTAAGAAATTTGTCTTCCTGCAGATGGGCATGGTTTATTTACCTTCCTCACTGGAACTCTCCGTGGTTGCTTTTTGAATGACTTCCCCCATTCCTTCCCAAGGGCTTTCAAAATCAAAATCCCTGAATTCCTGAACCAATTCTACCGGCTCATAAACGACCTTCTTCTGAACCTCATCATATCTGACTTCGTTAAATCCGGTCAGTGGAAAGTCCTTTCGAAGTGGATGTCCCTTAAAACCATAATCCGTCAAGATTCTTCGCAGATCTGGGTGTCCGGCAAAGGGTATGCCATACATATCGAATACTTCCCGCTCAAACCAGTTGGCACTCGGAAACAAGCTAACCAAAGTTGGCACCATTTCGTCTTCAGCCAAGTAGACCTTCACCCTTACCCTTTGATTCAGATTCATTGACAAGAGATGGTAAACTACATCAAATCTTTTTTCCCGCCCCGGGTAATCCACTGCCGTGATATCAACCAGAGTTGTAAACTGACACTCGGAATTTTTCTTGAGGAAGCCGACAAGATCAGGTATTCTGGTTGCGAGCCCGGTGATAACTAGTTCTTCATGCTTGATTTCAATCAATTCAATTGAATCATTTTGTTCTTTCTGAACAATTTCACAGAGATGTGTAAGGTCTTTCGGGTACATGGCCAGAGCTTAGCGGACAATCGTTCCGGTTCGGCGAATTTTTCGCTGCAATTGCAAAATTCCATAGAGAAGAGCCTCGGCCGTTGGTGGGCAACCTGGAACATAAACATCCACCGGAACAATCCTGTCACATCCCCTGACAACGGAATAGCTATAATGGTAATACCCCCCTCCATTGGCACAAGACCCCATGGAAATCACATATCTCGGTTCCGGCATCTGGTCGTATACCTTTCGCAGTGCCGGTGCCATCTTGTTGGTAAGTGTACCTGCTACAATCATCAGGTCAGACTGTCTTGGAGAGGCTCGCGGGGCAGTTCCAAATCTTTCGAGATCATAACGTGGCATGGAGGTATGCATCATTTCCACGGCACAGCAGGCCAAACCAAAAGTCATCCAATGAAGGGATCCCGTACGTGCCCAATTGATGACATCTTCGGCAGAAGTTAATATAAATCCCTTGTCCTGTAATTCATTGCTAGGCACCTCCGTCATGGAGATGGCATTGGAGACTTGCTGTTCAGGTGTAGAAATCACTCCCATTCGAGTGCTCCTTTTTTCCATTCATAGACAAATCCTACGGTAAGTACACCAAGGAAGACCATCATTGACCAGAATCCAAAAGCCCCGTTATTGCTGAATGAGGCAGCCCAGGGAAACAGAAAAGCTACTTCGAGGTCAAATATGATGAACAGGATCGCGACCAGATAAAATCTTACATCAAATTTCATTCTGGAATCATCAAAGGCATTGAACCCACATTCGTAGGTGGAAACCTTTTCGGGATCAGGACGATAAATGGCAATGACAACCGCAGATAACATGAGCATTATGCCAAGCCCGATGGCTATGCCCAGAAAAATCAATACCGCCAGATATTCTCTCAGAAAGTCTTCCACCGGTTTTCCTCAACCTGAAACATGTTTAAATTTTTTGACAACCATTCCCATACCTAAGATCACCGGAAACAATATACTGATTAAACCAATTTGTCCAAATTTCAAATAGCGTATGACTAAATTTAAACTCAGTATATGAGAGTAGTATGAAAGTAATTTTATTTAACAAAATAACAAGAAATACCAATCCAATTTCATCGCATTGATTTGGTATATTTAATTAAGGAAACCTCTTTTTAATCAATTTCTTGAGATTCCATGATTTTCAATAGTCGGTTTTTCAAATTCATGTTCCTACAATTTTATCGGTTTATTACACCATCAACTTCAATCAACTCAATTTTCAAACCACGCCCTTTTCTGTACGACCGCACACACCTATCCCTTGTTCCGGACCATTTCTTGTCGCCTTGAGTAGGTCCAGAAACGGCCAGAATACTTTGGGAAATAATCAATTCCGTATCAACAAGCACGATCTCAGGATCCGTCCCGTTTTCCATTGGAAGGAACGTCGTGTCTGGTCCCACCACAGAATGAAACCAGTGGGAATTGAGGAACAAGTCAAGGGGAAAAAGTAGTGCCCTTTTCAAGGTACTGACCCCCCATGAAAAGGGCGTTTCAGCCAAAATATGTCTGAAGTCAAGAAGGGAGGGGACAAAAATATTCTGGTGTTTCCAATTTATTTGAACATTAATCAGGGAATAGATTGGTAGAGGTCCATGGAAAAAAGTCTTAGAAACAAAATAGCTATTTTTTGTGCCCTTGGGGCCTCAACCTCCTTTTCACTTAATGATGCAATAATTAAGCTGTTAAGTCCTGAATACCCCTTGCACCAGATTGTCCTGACCAGATCGGTAATTGCAATTACCATAACCCTTTCCATTTTTGTCCAATATGAAGGGGGGTTTTCCAAGCTAAAAACAGGAAGGCCCTTTCTGCATATTTTCAGAGGATTGGCCATCGTCTGTGCCAATGTGGCTTTCTTTGCAGGGCTGGCTATTATTCCTATTGGTACGGCCGTATCAATCTTTTTTGTTGCTCCATTGTTGATAACAATCTTTTCTGCGATTTTCCTGAAAGAGCATGTCAATTTAGTCAGGTGGGTTCTCCTGATAATCGGATTGGGAGGCGTCTTTTTGATTGTCCAGCCGGGGACCACCCAGTTCCAGTGGGCCTACCTGTTACCGGTACTAGCTGCCATTTGCTATGCCATAACCAATACCTTAACGAGAAGTGTTGGCCTTACGGAAAGTGCCAGTGCTCTTTCCTTTTATATTCAGATTATGTTTCTGGTGGTAAGTGGGACCATGAGTCTGGTCCTTTGGGATGGCAGCTATAATATCTCTACTAATCAATCAATCGACTTCCTAACCAGAGGGTGGAAAACACCAACGGGAATAGCTCTGGTCTTTTTTCCACTTATCGGGATTTGCACTGCTCTGGCCGGTTTTTTGGTTTCCCAGGCCTACCGCTATGGTGAGGCAGGGTTGGTAACTCCCTTTGAATATACGGCATTGGTATTGTCAATTTTTTGGGGTTACCTGATTTGGGGGGAAATTCCAGGTATCGTTTCAGCCCTTGGCATGTTATTGATTCTTGGTTCTGGAGTATATGTTTTGTTTTTGGAGGCCAAGCTTGACATCAGGATTGGCATACTAAGAAAACTGAAAACAATCTGGCAAAGGTTTTCTCTATAGGAGTTTCCCCCTGACAAGGTAGTTTTCCGAAAGATGGGCCAATTAACCTTGGAATCGGTCCACCCTCAAAGCCTATTACGGAATTCATCACTGAAGACGGCCCGGGTCTGGGCGATCAGGGAGACGGCGATGTCGCTGTGACGGTATATCCACCGTGGCTGGGCATTGAAAGGATGGAAGCGCTGGTTGAGTTGAACCATGCGGTATCGTCTTGAGCCGATGAAGGAAGCCGCCAGGATGGTCAGGAAACATCTGTGTGGAATCATCAATGCGGTGGTCCTGAAGGTCAGCAACGGTCCGGCCAAGAGTCTCAACAGCCGGATCAGGATGATCAAGGTGAAGAGCAGGGGATATCGCAACAAGCAGAGGTTCATTGCCAATATCCACTTCCATTTGGGTGATCTGAACCTATATCCTGAAGGAGTTGACAGGTGACTTTACCCACTATATTTGGGGAAGAGCCAAAATAATATATTATAAACAAGATTTTTGGACGAATTAGATGAAAAACACTTATAAACTTTTGTTTGTTGATGATGAACCAGATCTAGTACCTCTGGTTCTGCAAAGATTTCGAAGAGAAATTCGCAAGAAGAACTATCAATTCGTTTTCGCTGAAAATGGTGTCGAAGCCTTGAATTTAATCTCGACAGACCCGGAAATTGACATGGTTGTTTCCGATATCAATATGCCTCAAATGGATGGGTTAACCCTTCTCAGGAAGATTCCCGAAGTAAATCCGGATTTGTGGGCCATCATTGTATCTGCCTATGGTGATATGAAGAATATAAGAATGGCCATGAATGAGGGTGCTTTTGATTTTGTAGTTAAGCCCATTGATTTCGAGGATCTGAAGGTAACCATCACGAGAACAATCAATCACATCAAGTTATGGCGGGAGGCACAAGCTTCAAAGAAAAAGCTAATTGCACTTGATCAGGAGCTGCAAATCGCCAATAAGATGCAGCAATCAATTCTACCTTCTGTCCTCCCGGAAGGACCAAACTTCAAGATTTTTGGAACCATGACGCCTGCCAGAAATGTTGGTGGGGATTTTTTTGATACGGTAAAGCTACCCGATAACAAAATAGCTATTTCCATTGCAGATGTGTCTGATAAAGGTGTACCAGCCGCCTTGTTCATGATGTCTAGTCGAACATTGCTCAAGGGCTCGGCAATTTCCAAAAGCGATCCCACTACAGTTCTCGAAGATGTAAATGAACTGCTTATTGAGGATAATGATGCTGGTATGTTTGTAACACTCATATATGGAGTGTTCAATATCGATACTGGTTCCTTTATTTTTGCCAATGGAGGCCACAATCCACCTATTCTTGTGAACGAAAACGGTAATGCAGAATACCTTGGCATGCCAGGTGGAATTGCTCTGGGCATGTTTCCAGGATTCATTTTTGAAGACAAGGAGATTACCTTGGAGAAAGGTGATCAAATTATATTCTATACCGATGGCATAACCGAAGCAATGAATGTTGATGGCGAACTGTATGGTGAGGCCAGATTAATCGAATTTGTCCAGGAAACCATCAAGGCGGGTGATAAGGATTTGGTTACGACATTGGTTGATTCTGTTCATGAATTTTCCAAGGGTATACCGCAGTCTGATGATATTACCTGTTTGGTCATTAGATACGATGGACCATCAAAATACCAAGGGACACCTTCTTGAGCAATGAATTGAACATCAAAATTAACAACCCTGATGATGGGTTGGTTAAGCTTGAGCACGTTGTCCAAGATTTTTCGGACAGTCATGGGTGGCCCGTTGCACTGAATTTCAAAATCAAATTGATTTTGGAAGAAATAATATTGAATGCCCTAAATTACGGCCATCCCGGGAAAGAAACGAACGTCAGTCTCAAATTGATTGACAATGGGCAGGATATTTCCATGGAAATAATTGATGATGGCAGACCATTTGATCCATTAAAAGAAGCACCTGTTCCCAACACGGAAGCATTGTTAGAAGACCGTCCCATTGGTGGATTGGGTGTGCATTTGGTTAAAACAATGGTATCAGAAATTTCCTATGTAAGGACAAACGATAAAAATACCATTAGAATTTCTGTGGATAAATCTGAGTGATTTAGAAGATTGGGACTGAAAAGACCCTACTTACACCACTTTTCTTGTAAATTAATCAACTCATGCTGGAAATGGCACTTGACCTGTCAGCATGGATTGAAATGACCTTGTTGAATCCACTAATTTCAAAAACTTCCATTATCTGGTCCGACAAGGAACAAAGTACAAGCTTTTGGCCTTTGGAATTGAGAGTTTTTGCTAGCAATAGTATAGCCCTCAGACCCGCACTACTGATATAGACCAAATCCTCCAAATCAATAATCAAGTTATTTACATCATCACTCAACTGTGATTTTAAGTTTTCTTCAAAATCCCTGGAGTTGGTACCATCCAATCTGCCCAACGGTTTTGAAATCAGGATGTTACCCTCTTTGGTGGCATTTATATCCATAAACTGTGACCCTTTATTACTTACACCTACACTTATATAGGAAGCCTTTTAAATTTACAAAGAAAATAAAATGAATTTACTTGATATGCAATACCCTAATTGTAGATTCACCTCAATTTTCTTTGTTCAGATAAAGCACAATATCTTTGAAGTCAAATATCAACTGCATTTGAACTCCAGGATGGTTTCTTTTTCGAGAAGAATGAATTGATCCCCTCCTTGGCTTCCTCCCCTTCCCAGATTCTTGTCAAGGCTTGCACGGTTTTATTGATTTTTTCATCGGTTATTGGCTCCCCATATTCCCGCAATAACCTCTTGGTGGACCTGATTGCTTCCGGTGAACCTTCAAGATAACTTGCCGTTTTTTGAATCAGGGCTGATTCCATTGTGTCGCAGGGTACAATCTCATCCACCAACCCAACGGATTGGGCTTCCTCGACAGAAAAAATCTTGCCTGATAGAAGAAGCCTGCCACCTGCCTTGTTGCCTAGAACCCTGTGAACATATGGAGATATGGTAGCTGGTATCAGACCCAACCTTACTTCCGAGAAACTGAACCATGTGTCCCTTGCCCCGATGACTTCATCCGATAGGACCACTAATCCCAAGCCCCCACCGAAGGCACCGCCCTGAACGCCAGTAAGGACGGGAACACCTATGTCATACCACGCCTTGAGCATTCGGGCCAATTCCATGGCTTCCCGGAATTTTTCCTCAAGCGAATTTGTGGTTTGTTTTCTCATCCATTCAAGATCTGCCCCTGCACAAAAAAAGCTACCCTCTCCAATCAGATTGACAACCCTAATTTCCCGATCTTTGTTTATGACCTCGGCAATTTTCCTGAGCCTGGCAATCATTTCACCATTGAAGGCGTTCTTCTTATCCGGGCGATTGAGAACAACTTTGGCAACACCATTGGGTTGAATCGCAAATCTCAAAGAATCCATGACTATAAATACCTATTTGCTTCACTATTACTGCTATTCAGTTAAGGGACTTCTTTTGGTGAGATCCAATTTTTTTCTAACTTCCCCGGGACCCAAAACTCTGGCACCAAGTGATTCCACGATATTCACGGCCTTTTCGACCAGTTGATGGTTTTGGGCAAGAACACCCTTGCTCAAAAATAGATTGTCTTCCAATCCCACGCGGGGATTACCTCCTGCTAAAACGGCTGCAGCAACATATGGCATCTGGTTTCTGCCAAGCGAAAAAGCCGAAAAGGTCCATGTCTCTGGAACATTGTTGACCATTGCCATGAAAGTATTCAAATCATCCGGTGCACCCCAGGGTACTCCCATGCAGAGCTGTACCAGCACGGGTTCAGGTAATATTCCCTTTTGGGCCAATCTCTTGGCAAACCACAGATTGCCGGTATCAAAGGCCTCTATTTCCGGTTTCACCCCCATTTCGATCATCAATGAACACATCTCGTCAAGCATTCCCGGGGTATTGAGCATGACATAATCCGCTTCGGCAAAATTCATTGAACCGCAATCAAGTGTACAAATTTCCGGCCGGCAAAGCCTGATATGTTCAACCCTGTCTTCGGCACTTGCCAAATCCGTGCCATCACCAAGAGGCAGGGGTGAATTTGGAGGCCCCATCACCAGATCTCCCCCCATACCAGCAGTCAGATTCAGCACCACATCCACATCAGAATCTCTGATTCGATCGGTTACCTCTCTATAGTAATCAACCTTGCGGGAATGAAATCCGGTATCGGGTTCCCGAACATGGCAATGAACTATGGCTGCACCGGCCTTTGCTGCCTCAATGGCACTATTCGCTATTTCCTTGGGCGATCTCGGTACAAATTCGCTTCTGTCCTGTGTACTTCCCGACCCTGTAACAGCACAGGTTATGAAGACTTCCCTACTCATTTCCAATGGCATTGATTTTCTCCTGCAGTTTTCATCTCCAATATTTCAAAATACATATTTTTCCTTGGGTAACGATTTTTGGTCCATGGGACTTTTGTAAAAATAAATATTCAAACTTGAAAATTGTATTAGTCCTAACATCTTCTACAAACAATAAAGTATCAGGCGGATACAAATACTATTTGTCTGGTTTGGTCCAACAGTTACATAATTTCTATGTAATTTCATATAACCCGTCCTTTTTGGGGTGGGTCCTAAATCTGAAGGTAATATTATGAACGAAGTTGTAATTGCTGGTGCTGGGAGAACACCTGTAGGAAGTTTTAATGGATCATTTGCTGGCGTACCGGCCGATGAACTTGGTGCACAAGTCATGGAAGCCGTTCTCGAAAAGGCAAATGTTGATAAAGCGGATGTTTCAGAAACAATTCTTGGGCAGGTCTTAACTGCTGGTCAGGGTCAAAATCCTGCCCGTCAGGCACATATCAAGGCCGGCCTACCAATTGAATCCGCAGCCTGGGGAATCAATCAGGTTTGTGGTTCAGGGTTACGTGCTGTTGGCATCGGTACACAGCATATCAAACTGGGAGACGCCGAAATCGTACTGGCCGGAGG
>WTGT01000010.1 GCA_011523445.1 Paracoccaceae bacterium | reverse complement strand
GTAAAAAGGAAGGCAGCTTGATCAGGAAATGCACCGCAATACAGGAATCACACCCTTTTCATCGATTCATCCAAATGTGGAATCCAACCTTTTCTCACCATGCATCTTAACCAGTCAAATGGAACCAGCTTCCTTCCAATCCATATCAAACCAAAATCGTTTCCTTTGAAATGGATAACCCGGGAGGGCAATACGACACCTCTCCTCACCGACAAAAAGTCCTCGAAAATCAGGGGTAACACCAGCTTCATAGAGCCTTGCAACAGATCGAAGGAATTCCTCTCCACCGACAGATGTTTGGCTTGAACTGGCAAGGATTGAAGGGGGTGAATCATCACTGGAAGTGGTTGGCCAATCCCTCGGCAAGTTGGTTCCCAAAATGGAATCCGGACCAATCTCCACAATGGCTGTTACGCCCATTTCTGAGAGGGTTCTGAAAATCCTGCCCGAATTTTTTTGCCGACCGAACTGAGGGTTCCAAAATGATGCATCAAGCTTTTCATCTGGCCGCAAGGGCTTCCCGGTAACCCCGCTGATCATTGGGAGTGATGGCGAACCCATAATCATGTTTTCAACTGCGTTTTCCCAATCCTCTTGGTCCGGCATTTTCCCGTCATCATCTTCTCTGATGGTTCCAGCAAGAGATCCTCTCATTTGGGCTAGTTTCAAACCATCCTCCAGAGACAAGATTCCTGCAGCATGAGCAGCCGATAACTCACCTGAACCCATCCCAAATACAACATTCGGTCTTATTCCTAGGCTGGACCATAGTGCTGTCAGGGCGCTTTCAAGGGCAAAAGCTGCCGGTTGGGCCCAGACAGGTTTTTCCAACCCCTTTGACTGGCCAAACATGACCTTGAGAAGAGAGGCATCCATTTCCCTTGCAAGCAAACCATCATGGTAATCCAGAACTGCCCTTGCGACAGGTTGCGTTTCATAGATTTCTTTGCCCATTCCGGCCCAATTTGCAATTTCTCCTGTAAAACCGAAAGCAACCTTGGTACTTACAGGAGGATTGATGTCATTTTCATCAAGGTGAAGTACCTTCAATTTCTCTCTGAGAGAGGCTGCATCTTCAAAGAGAATTCCCTTGCGGTGATTGAAATGATCACGGCCCATACCAGCAGTCCAGGCCATATCTGCCAGGGATGAGTCTTCGGCTGGAACTCCCCCGGAACAATCGTCCAGCCAGAAAAGATACCTTTCTGCAAGTTCCCGAAGGGCCTTGGTCGTTTTACCTGAGAGTGGAAGAATTCTTGGTGATCTAGTGATTTTTTTCTCAGAATCCGGCAAAGGAACAGATTCTGGCAAGGTTATTTCAATTGGGCAAGAGATTCCCTTTGGAGAATGGTTTTCTCCATTTATGGTCGTTGGTGTTTGAGGTGTCATTCCCTCTACTACAATGTGGGCATTTGTTCCAGAAATGGCAAAGGCACTTATTCCTGCCAGAGGAGGACGGCCAGAAAACCTGGGCCATTCTCTCTGCTCTGAAGTCACTTCCACCGGAAGATCGTTCCAGAGGATATTGGGAGATGGGGTGTTGAAGTGCAGATGCTTGGGAATAACTCCATGATTCATGGCCAGCAGAACCTTGATCAACCCGGCTATACCCGCGGCAGATTCAAGATGACCAATATTGGTCTTTACCGTTCCCAGAAAAAGCGGACAGTCCTTTGAGCGATCTTGTCCATAGGTATTTGCAACTGCCTGGACTTCAATTGGGTCTCCAAGCTGCGACCCTGTTGCATGAACCTCCAAATAATCCAACTCGGAGGGAAGGATACCAGCTTGGTTGATTGCGGCAGCGATCACTTGTTCCTTTGCTTTGCCATTGGGAACCGTTAGACCGGCACCTGCACCATTTTGGTTGACTGCCGTCCCTTTTATCAGACCCCAGATCCGGTCTCCATCCGCTTCGGCATCCCTCAGCCGTTTCAAAATGACCATACCACAACCTTCACCACGAACAAAACCATCGGCTTCGGAATCAAAGGTTTTGCACAGTCCCTTCTTCGATAACATTCCGTATTCGGCCATGAAGGTTGTAATTCTTGGCGACAGGACTGCCTGGACACCTCCTGCCAAGGCAAGGTTCACCTCTCCATTCCTTAGGCTTGCTGCAGCCTGATGAATTGCCACCAGTGAAGAGGAACAGGTCATGTCAATTGGTATGGCTGGCCCCATAAGTCCTAGGGTATAGGCAATTCGACCAATGGCAACACTAGTTGCCGTACCCAAGAAACTGCTCTCATTGCCGCTGGCGGAAACCAAATCCCTATATTCACAGACACCCAAACCGACATAAACACCCGTTTGACTTCCCTTGAGCACATTTGGAGCCACTCCAGCGTCT
>WTGT01000150.1 GCA_011523445.1 Paracoccaceae bacterium | reverse complement strand
GAATTACGAATCCAGCGGCTTTTAATGCTTCAATTAGCTCTTCAGTTGATTCAATTACTTTTGAAGACTTAAAATTTTTAGGGTAGGGTACTGGAAACTTTCCACCAGGTAGTTTTGTGTCTTTTCGTACTACCCAAGAACTCCATTTACTAGGTTTGCCCAAGTAATCTCCAACCGATTTTGGTTTAATTTCTATTATTTCAGCAAAGACAGAGTAAATTACTCTGATTTCTTCCCGATTACAAAAGTAAAGAATAAGGTCAACGCTTACCCTTTTCCATTGTCCTTCCAATAAAGTCATCAAATTCCCCTTGAATACCATGAAAATTAGTTTTCCAGTTCGGTTATACCATTGTAAGCTAAATTCCAATCTACTAGGGTATATTCGCTTCGAATTGGGTTACCGCTTTATTTGCAGAAAACAAATTACCTGTACCCAAAAACGTTTAATTCCCTTGAAAATTTACCTATTAATAGGTCAAGGCTAGTGCAAATTGGATTTGGCTATTGAAAACAGTTCTGATTTTTCTTTAATTATTCAGACCCAAGAACTATTTTGTTTAGCAGTTTATTGAATTCTGGACGTTCTCGAAATATGGCGGGGTAGCTCAGTTGGTTAGAGCAGCGGAATCATAATCCGCGTGTCGGGGGTTCAAGTCCCTCTCCCGCTACCATTCCCCTTCCCACGCCTAAACAAAAAATCTATAATCCTGCAAATGCAAAAAGCTAACAAATCAGACTTTGCGTGCAAAGTGATTAATAAAGTAAATTATATTCCAAAAGGTAAGGTCTTAACCTATGGGGATATTTCAATAAAAATTAAGGGAAACAAGGATTCTTCCCAGGCAGTGGGTCAGGCCATTAAGTCTGAAACCGAATCAAACAACACATTCCCTTGGTGGCGAGTGGTTTTTGCAACAATGAAACCAAAGGAAGGTGCCGAGAAATATCTCAAAAATGAGGGTATTTTCATTCACAATGGCAAGGTTCCACTCCATTTTTAGACAAGTAAAAATAGTGCCTCATCCTGAATTACTAAATCACAATAAACAATTCCCCAAGGGGGTAATTGACATTGGCGAGGGAAGTTGGACTGCGGTAGGGTTTGCAGCTTCCAACGTACACATGATTGAAGGAAATGATAGTGTCACCATTATCGATACTACAGAATCCCTCAAGGCAGCAAAAAATATTCTTACCGAGTTCAGAAAACTCACAACAAAGCCCATCGCCAGAATCATTTATTCCCACGGTCATCGGGATCATATCTCTGGGGCACAAGTATTTTATGACGGTTCACAGGACATAATCGCAAGTTACAAATTCACATCCGACCTTGTTAAATCTGATAAAAACAACTCTACTCCCCTGCTAGCCCTGAAGAAAAGGGCTGCAGCCCAATTTGGCATGGGATTGAGTTCTGAGGAACGTATTAACATTGGTTGTGGACCGGGGGATCGCCCAATGGAAGGATTGGGGGAAGGCTTCATAAATCCAACCACCTTGATTGAAGAAGATAAGGATTATGATTTGGATGGTGTATCTGCCCGTTTCATTCATGCCCCAGGGGAGACCGAAGATCACATGGTTGTTTGGTTGCCTGAGAAGGAAATTCTGTTCAGTGGAGACAACTGGTACCATGCATTCCCCAATCTCTATGCCATTCGAGGTACAACCTACCGCGATTTTGGGAAGTGGGCAGATAGTCTGAAACTACTTGCTGATCTCAATCCAGAAGTTTTGGTTCCTGGTCATACATTGCCACAATTTGGGAAGGAAAAAATCAGAGAACTACTTGAGACCACAAGGGAAATGATCATTTTTCTGATGGAGAAAACTGCACAGGGTCTCAATACAGGCCTGCCTTTGGATGATATTGTAGCGAAAATCGAATTGCCAGAACACCTGGCAAATAAACCATGGTTAAAGGAACACTATGGTAAACTGTCTTGGTCAGCCCGAGCTTACGCAACAGGTCTATTTGGATGGTATGATGGCAATCCGACCAATCTAGGTACAATAAGGACTGTTGAAAGAGCTCATTTTATGGCCGAATTGGCTGGTGGTTTGGAAGGTCTCTGGAATAAGGCCCAATCAACCCAAAACCTTCAGTGGAAATTAGAACTATGTGACTGCCTAATTAAACTTGGAGAACCTGCGAATAAACTCAAGGCAGATACCATGCGTGTTCTTGCTGAATCCGAGATCAATGCCACAGCACGAAACTCCTATCTTTGGGAAGCAAACAAACTTGATCCTATAGATTAGGGGAACATACAGGAAAGGTGATTACTGCTCCCTTCTCCTACAGTTCCTAAATTACTCGTTTTGTACAGTGTGAAATATTTTAACG
>WTGT01000014.1 GCA_011523445.1 Paracoccaceae bacterium | reverse complement strand
GTTATAAACTGCAAAATATAAAACACTTTGTTTAAAAGATTGATCGACAAATCCAACCTTGACATTACAGCGGGATTGTTTTTAACTTTGTCATTACCTGTTAGGTTGATTTTGGTTTTAGGTTGTATTGCTCACTAACCTATGCTTGGCGGGTGATTTCCTAATTTTCAAGCTAGTCAAGAGTAAACAAAATGAAGATCAAGCCGTTATTTATTTCCATGACAATGATACTTTCCCTTTTGGGATCAAAAGGATACTCGGATCTGTATCCCAGCGAGTTGTTTCAAGATATGATTTCCCTGCTTAATTCAGTTGAAGTCGAGGTTGACTATATTGATCTGGAAGAAAGCAATGACGAGATTTTTGCCAGGAATCTGACCCTTATTGTTCAAGTTGACTCTGGCGAGGGTATCCTCGGTGTTGATTTTCCAACATTTCGTATGTCAAGAAAGGGAACGGATTTGGTCGAAGTATATTTGCCCGATACATTTTCCATTTTCAGCAGTTCGGGAGATGAAGTCCCCGTCAAGGTTGGGGAGGGAACCTTTGCCGAAAACAGACGTATCATCATGGAACAAAATTCAGATGGCATGAAACTCGACTATTCAATTTCAGAAATGGAAGTCAAGCATCAGGATGAGGACATCACCTATCTCGTCTTGTTAAAAGATGCTCTTGGCATCTATTTGTTTGATGATCTAGCCAGGATGTATGAAGATGGTTTTTCAGCCACTGGTTCAGCAGGCGAGATTTCCGGCAGGTTACAAACAAGAGCGGGTAATGGTTTGGCATTCAAGCTAACAAATTACCAAAGCAGCACTACTGATGGAGGATTATTCATGAATGATGCAATGGGGATGGAATTTCCCCTAGGTGATTATTCCGTCTCTATGGAGACGGCACAATTCATTCTTGAAGGTATGGAAAATTCTTCTCTTGGATTGCTGATCAACCAGCCTACCAGTGATATGAGTGTTGATGAAAACGGATTAACAATGAATTCCAGTACCTTGGATTTTATCATTGCCTTGGAAGGATACATCAATGAATCCGTTGCCGTTTCCAACACCGACATGAATTTACTCATTGATTGGAACAATGAAAATGATTTATATAACGTGGAGACCGGGATTTCACTGAATAAAATCAGGTGGGAAAGTACTTACAAGGATCTAATGGATCCAGAAGGTGAGTTCAATGAGGATGTAGGATCACTAAATACTTCCATAAGGTTTTCGGGTAATAAAGCCCTTTTCGACCAGTCATATTTTGAAGAACAAAATAATGATGATCTAAGTCCGGAAATTTTTCACTTCTTTGTCTCTTCAGATTGGGAGATCAGAATTATGGATCTATTCGTCAAGGTTGTTGGGGAATATACATCAAGTTATGTTTCAAATGGCGAATTTGACGTAATTGTTGAAGGTGCCAAAAGCTTTTTTGACAGAGTGATCGCTGCTGATTTAGCACCACAGGCATATTTGCAAGGAATACTTGGATACATGATGGTTCTGGATCCGAACAGCACTTCGCCAGACGCATTGCAGTACAAGATTGAAATAGACGATGAATTTGAAATCTTGGTAAATGGCAACAACCTAAATTAAATTTTTTGATTTCTCGATGAGAACAATTTGATTGAAACTTAAATTCTGGCCTTCGTCCTGTTCAGATACAGCTGATGTGCTCATATTCACTGATGGTAAAAACATTTTTTGGGAATTGTGGTTGGATAATAAAGAGGTTTTTTTCTCGCGGAATACATCTGTAATCATATGAAGATAGACTTAAGAAAAGTTGCAGAACAATCCATTGACCTCGCCAAAAGGAAAGGTGCTGATGAGGCAGATGTAATCGTTCTCCAGTCAAGGAGTTTTTCGGTTAGTGTGAGGGAAGGCGATTTGGAAAATGTTGAAAACAATGACCAGATTATGCTTGGACTAAGGGTTTTAGTCGGTAAAAAACAGGCTTGCGTTGCCGGTTCCGATTTTCGACCCTCGGCTATTGCCGACATTGCTGAAAGAGCAATTGCAATGGCAGGTGTGGCCCCTGAAGATCCCTTTATTGGCCTTGCCAAGCCAAATCAATTGGGCCCACCATACGAAACCACCGAATTGAGACTTTATAGTGAAGATGGCTTTCCTTCACCAGAAGAATGCACAAGGTTGGGGCAAACGATTGAGGATGCTGCAAACGGGGTTAAGGGTGTTTCCAAAACGGATTCATCGTCTGCAGGTTATGGAGAAAGCTGCTACTGTTTTTTGGCCAGTAATGGATTTGAAAGTGAAAGCAGAAAGAATTTTCTTTCGACAGGTTGTTCTGCCATAGCAGGTGACGGCTTGGAAATGGAAACCGATTATTACGGAGAAACAAGAATTTTCCAGTTGGACATGTCAACTCCAGAAAGAATAGGCAGAAAAGCCGGGGAGAGGGCCGCAGCCAAATTGGGTTCAATCAAGCCCAGTACCATGAATACCCCTGTCCTCTTTGATCGAAGGGTATCTGCCACCTTGATTGGTCATATCCTTGGGGCCATCAATGGTGGCGCGATTGCCCGTGGTACAAGTTGGTTGAAAGATGATCTCGGAAATGAAATACTACCCACAAACCTGGATTTGTACGAGGAACCCTTTCGGCCGAAATCACTATCTTCAACCCTTTATGATGGTGAGGGGATAGCCAAGCAGGAAAGGAAATTTATCGAGAAGGGAATGCTGAAATCATGGGTGATGGATTTGGCAACATCACGAAAGCTGGGAATGCCAACAACAGGAAATGCCACAAGAGGGGTTGCTTCACCGCCTTCACCGGGTACCACCAATATTGCCCTTACCTGTGGCGACAAGTCTCCGGGTGAATTGATGAAGGAAATTGATTCAGGCATATTGATAACTTCCCTGATTGGCTCTACCATCAACAGCAATACAGGTGATTATTCCCGTGGGGCCTCTGGGTTTCTGATTGAAAATGGGGAGGTGACCCAACCGATTTCAGAATTCACCATTGCCGGTAATCTACGGGATATGATAAAAACACTCATTCCTTCCAATGACCCGAGGGAATTTAGCTCATACAAGGTACCAAGCCTTATGATTGAAAACATGACGGTAGCCGGAAGTTAGGATATTTTTTGTGAGGAATTTGACCAATGACTAAAAAACTGCATTTGGTGTTTGGTGGTGAATTGTCAAATCCACGCTCCAAGCGCTTCAAGGATCCTGATAATGTTGAGGTTATAGGGTTGTATTCCAATTATCAAGCAGCCTATGATGCTTGGAAGGAAGCATCCCAACAAAATGTTGATAATGCCAATTACAGGTATTTTATCGCCAAGCTTTATCAACTTATGGATGAAGAAAAATCGGAAGGACCCGTCAAGGAATTCCCTTCCTAAGCCATTTGCAAATGGGCACCCTATGCAGCAACCACATTTTTGGTTTCAAAAAAACTCCCTTTTGTCCCATCTTTTATTACCTCTCTCGGGTATATGGTTGCTTGGTACAGCAATACGCAAAAAGTTTTACACCAGAAAAACTGTCGAGAAGCCGGTAATTTCCATAGGTAATGTAAATATTGGCGGAACAGGCAAGACTCCCTTGGCCATTACCCTGATTCAGAAGTTGAGGGACAAGGGGCACAATCCGCATATTGTATCCAGAGGTTATGGAGGGAAACTGCAGGGTCCAATTCAGGTCAATGAAAAAGAACATTCCGTTCTTGATGTGGGCGATGAAGCGCTATTACTTTCCACTTTCGGTCCAACTTGGATTGCAAGGGATCGATACATGGGTGCGATCAGTGCTGTAAATGAAGGTGCATCAATAGTCATTCTTGATGATGGTCATCAAAACCTTACCCTTGAACCAACCCTTTCCATAATTGTTGTGGATGCCGTGCGAGGCTTTGGCAATAAAAGGGTAATTCCCTCTGGTCCACTTAGGGAACCTCTTTCACAAGCCTTGACAAGGGCCGATCTGGTCGTTGCCATTGGTACTGAAACCCAGGTAGAAAGATTACAGAACCATTTTGGGAAGGACTATGACCTACCCGTAATACCGGCCCGATTGACCTTGCTTGAATCAGGCTTAAGTCTTGACAACCAGAACGTTGTGGCCTTTGCTGGCATTGGAGACCCTTCCAAATTCAGAACAACATTGAATGAATTGGGTACAAACATTATCAGGTATGTCCCTCTGGATGATCATGAAATTCCCAACGAAAGTTTTCTCCTGAGGTTGGAAAGGGAAGCAAGGAAAAGCAACGCCTTGCTTGTTACCACTGAAAAGGATGCCGTCAGATTGAACCCAGACTGGAAAAAAAAGGTTTTGACCGTACCTGTCCGGCTGGAATTGAACGATTGGGATTTGTTTGATACCTACTTCCAAAACAAGTTAAAAGGGTTTCATTAGGGGCTCTTATGGGCCAAAATTGCAAGATGTTTTTTCGAACTGTTCTCCCGACTTAGACAGTTTGAGACCTCACTTAGTCGAAGTCAGGATATGACCAACTTCCACGAAATTCAGTTTACGTTCACTAGGTCCTGTTTAACAGGTTCTCAATGATTTCAACCAACTCCTCATAACTCGTGTTGGAATAGTTCTTGCCATTTATCCGAAAGGTGGGTGTCGAGCTGATGTCGTTGGCTGCAGCCCCATCTTGGGCATTTTGCAGGATCAGGGAATGAAAATCAGTATCCCTGAGACAACTGTCTATTTCTTCCTTATCAAAGCCCACAGACAAGGCAATGGAGGCTAACCTGGATGCTGCTTCACCAAGTGTTTCCGCACGTGACCATTCCGCTTGCTTTTCATAAAGCGGATCAAGATAATGGAAAAACTTTTCCGGGCCGGAGCATCTGCCGATTATGGAAGCTACCCATGCTGGCTTGTCCCAAATGATTTCCCTGACTTCGAACTTTATCAAACCGGTATCAATGTAGTTTTCCTTTAGTTGGGGATAAGAGTTCCGATGGAAACTGGCACAGTGAGGGCAGGTAAAAGATGCATATTCAACAAATGTTACACTACTGTCCTGGTTGCCGATACTCATCTCTTCGATTACCCTCGGGGATTGGTCTCCCTGAGCTGTTACTGACGATATTCCCATGGCAGTAGCCATGAGAAAGGTAAAAAGCAGAATTACGGTACGGTGAATATGGAGGTATTTAATTATCATTTTCTATCCTTATGATTTGTCCTGAGCCAGTACATTCTTGCCAAGCTCAAGCAGTGCTGTTCTAAGTTCGTCTTCCTCGATGTCTTTCACAATTTGCCAAGATTCACTTTCGCACTCACTGGCCGGTTTTCTGGTCTTGCGTTGACCTGATTTTGAATAGTGGAAAGCGTCATAGCTCGTGTGTTTTATTTCCAGTCTCCTGATGGCCCCAAATCCATAGGCAATATTTACCCTTTCAATGATCTGGTCCTTTTGCATTTCAACCTCTTGTGCATATCCTCTCGGTGTTTCAACAATTAATTTTGAACCTTTGGATAACTGATAACGATGGTTTACCTCTATGGGGCGGCAAATGGCAGCAAGGCTTTCACCCACTATTTCATTCCAGGACGAGAGAATCTCGTGTTTTGAAATCCCCTTCTGCTCGGCATTGACTCGTGCAATCTCGCGATAATACTGATCGGCCGACTTGAAATTGCCATGATAAGACCCGCGTTGCTTTTTTCGGTTATAGAATTTGACGATCTTGGGAATGATCCCACTCCTGGCAAATGGACAATACTAAATTATTATCCATATATTAAACATTCATAAAAATGTGAACAATAACTTAGTGACACACAGACCCTCAGACAAATTGCTTGCCTGGTATGATAATTTCGGCAGGACACTCCCCTGGCGTATGAAAAAGGGAAGTGATTGTACTTCAAAACCAGACCCTTACAGGATTTGGATATCGGAAATCATGCTTCAGCAAACAACAGTTACTGTTGTCACAAAGTATTACAACAAATTCCTTGATCTCTGGCCGACCGTGGAGGACCTCGCCAATGGGGATCATGACGAAGTGATGGCATGTTGGGCTGGTCTGGGCTATTATACCAGGGCAAGAAACCTGATATCTTGCGCCAAAAGAATCGTCAGTGACTATGATGGAAACTTCCCTTCCACATCCCGGGAACTGCTTGAATTACCGGGTGTTGGACCATATACGGCAAGTGCAATTCAGGCCATTGCCTTTGATTTGCCGGTGCCGGTTGTCGATGGCAATGCCGAAAGGGTTTATTCTAGGGTCAAGGGATTGACCACACCTCTGCCTCAGTCAAAACAGGAAATCAAAAGAATTGCTGAACAGATGACTCCTGCAATGAGGTCGGGTGATTATGCCCAAGCCATAATGGATCTGGGATCAACTGTTTGCAAGCCCAAAATGCCGAACTGCCCCCATTGTCCATGGAACTGTGTATGCCAAAGTTATCTATTGGGGTTGCAAAACGAGATTCCCTACCGGCAACCCAAAACACCCAAACCAACCCGCATCGGTACCATGTTTGTCTGCCTGAATGAAAACAATCAGTTCATGTTGGAGAGACGTCCCCAGAGTGGATTGTTGGGTGGAACACTCGGATGGCCCGGGTTTGGTTGGGACAAGAGGTCAGGGGGCAAATTTCCAGAACTGACAGGGGGGATTGAACTTCCAGGTGAAATAAATCATGTGTTTACCCACTTCAAAACGTCAATTGCCGTCCGGGCTGGAGTGGTTGAATCATCGGAATTTTCATCGCTGGATATCGTATGGATTGACCGGGAAGAGTTTGATGTTGCCAAATTACCAACCCTGATGAGAAAGGTATTTACCCATGCCGTCGCGAATTTTGATTTTAGGAAGTGGATTGAATCGATGAAAATCACCAAGTGTTGAATGGCGGCCTCGACAGGATTCGAACCTGTGGCCTACCGCTTAGGAGGCGGTCGCTCTATCCTGCTGAGCTACGAGGCCTAATTCATTACACAAACACCATATATTTATACATTACCGAGTTTCAAACCAATAAATTTTTTCATGCGCCACAAGTCACCATAATCAGAAATCCATGCTTCATCCCAATATTACCAAACTTGGACTGAAATCCCTGACTGATCTGGAGTTCGGATACTTTGACGAGGTGATTGATGTTCGCTCACCCGCCGAATACAATGAAGATCATATACCCGGTGCCATAAACCTGCCTGTTCTTGATGATCAACAACGGCATCAGGTAGGGTTGGAACACAAGTTGGAGGGGCCTTTTTCTGCCCGCCGCATTGGAGCTCAAATCATTTCCGAAAACATTGCTACCATTCTGAAGGAGCATCTGGCTACGAGGGACAAGGACTTCAAACCACTGATTTACTGCTGGCGGGGAGGTAAAAGATCTGGGGCCCTAGCTGAAATTTGCCGCCAGATCGGCTGGCAAACTACCGTTCTGCATGGTGGATACAAAAGTTATCGGAACCTTGTGGTCAATTCTCTCTACCAGAACACCTATCAAATTGAAATTATTTTGCTTGGAGGATATACCGCCACTGGTAAAACAGAAATTCTTGAGACACTAGAATCCAATGGTATGCAGGTGTTGAATCTTGAATACCTTGCTGAACACAGAGGTTCAGTTTTTGGTGAAACCCATTCAATCCAACCATCGCAAAAAATGTTCGAAAGCTGGATCAATGAGGTGCTCAGATGTCTGGATTCTTCAAGCCCCATAATTGTCGAAGCGGAATCAAACAAAATTGGTCAAGTATCTATTCCCCCAGCCTTATGGGGCGGCATGAAGAATGCAAGCAGAATCAATATTCAAGCTCCATTGGAGGCAAGAGTGCAATATTGTCTGCAAAAATACAGTAACCTGGTTCGTAATAATGAAGAATTGAATTCATTGTTGGTCAAACTGTCTCCCTTTCATTCCAAAAAAAGAATTGAGGAATGGACTGATCTGGTCAAGAGCAACAATTTTGAAGAGCTGGTGTCCCAGCTCCTGCATTATCATTATGATCCTAGATATGGTTCCAAGGATTGTATTGATACGATTACGATGAAAGATCTGACGAAAGACTCAATCCAAAAGGCCTCAAAAAACATAGCCGATATCATCAACAGGAAATATTGATCAAGAGATTTCAATAAGTGGAGGACCTTCGGTTATTTTCCCGATGGGATGGATATCTGAAGCAATTTCATCAGTCCTTGACTGTAAAAGGGCAAGATTTTCCTCGGAAATCGTAGCCAACAATCCTCCGGAAGTTTGTGGGTCAAACAACAAATTGACTGCCGCCGTATTGTTGATAACTTTCAAGGGGATGTTTGAATTGGCTTTCCAAAGAGATGATCTTACCCCGTCAGCAGAAAGTTCCATTGCTCCTTCAATCATGGGAATGGATTCACTTTGCAAGGTTGCCCCAACCCTGGAACTCACTAAGATGTTTTGAAGGTGTCCGGCCAATCCAAAACCAGTAACATCCGTCATGGTGGATACGTAATGTTTAAGGGTTTGAGATATTTTTTCCGAACTTATTGTCATTAAGTCAAGGCATCTGTAGAGTGTTTCACCACTGACTTTCCCCAGCATCAATCCTGCCAAAATTACCCCTGTACCCAGGGGTTTTGTCAGAACAAGAACATGTCCCGGTTGTGCACCTTGATGTGAGATATATGGATCTGATGAATCCCCCAATACGGTAAATCCGATTGTCAATTCTGCCCCTTGGGTGGTATGCCCTCCTATGATTTCAACTCCACTTTCCTTGAAGGTTTGTGCAGATGATTCCATTATTTCCCTGAGTGTTTCCCTCTGCAAAGTTTCAGACATCCTTGGAAGGGTAATGGAAGCCAGTGCATGCCGGGGCTTGGCTCCTTTCGCCCAAATATCACTCATGGCATGAAGGGCGGTGATCCTGGCAAAAAGGGAATGGTCACTGACGAAACTCCTAAGATGGTCTGTTGAAACAACCAATGTATTGGAGCCGACGTTTATTTGGGCAGCATCGGGGTTCAATTCGGAATGCTCGTTGGTAAAACCATGTAATGCAGATTGTAGACTTGTGTGGGTGACCTTTGCACCGCAGCCACCACAAAGCATTTTGGCCTCCCGCAGGATTTCATTGCTGCCTTTTGCAGCATCGGGTGGTAATTCGATTTTTGGAATGGGCATCTCCTGTTCGAATTTGCCCATGAATTTTCGATCAATATAATTCTTCAATTTCCAGATGGAGCCCCCTTCAAAGGTGATCCCATTCTTCAATCCTACCGCATGTTTTCTGCCAGTGGATATCAATTTCAGGAAATCCGCTTGCGGTCTGTAAGGTACAAGTTTTTTGCCAGTGAGGCTGGCCTTGAGGTTTTGATACAATATCGGTGCCTGTCGAACCGCGTAAACCCCTGCCTTTGGCAAGGGATTATCCTGAAAAGCGGCACAATCTCCCACTGCAAATACCGAAGGGTTGGACGGGGATTTCAAATATCGGTCAACAACAATAAATCCCTTGTCACAGGGAACACCAATTTCCTGTATCCACCCGAAGGGTTTAGCCCCGGCCGTACCTACGACAAAATTGGCTTGGAGAGACTTGCCTGTTGACAATTCAACCCTTTCTGGAAGGATACCTGTGGCAGTAGTATTGCAAATCAACTCAATTCCGAAGCGATTCAGATGATGCTTGAGTTTGTTTCTGGCTGATGTAGGGATTTCCTTTAGAATGTCATTTTCCTTTTCCACAATGACAACCTTGGAATTAACCCCACTGAATTCTTGGAGTTTGTATTTCATGGCCATTGCCAACTCCACACCAC
>WTGT01000196.1 GCA_011523445.1 Paracoccaceae bacterium | reverse complement strand
GAAAGAAAACTGTCCACCAGAAATAGGTATTTCATCCAGAATACATTTAATCTCTGACACAAATAATTCTAATGGAAATAGTATGGGGTGATACCTATTTTTAGCCCTAAGAATTAGTGACTGGTATCCGTGTGTAGATCTGAAATGACTGTAAGAAGAATATTATACTATCCCAATCCTGTCCTCAGGAAGGAAGCAAAGCTGATAAGCAAGATCACCAGAGAAACGCGTCATTTAGCACGAGATATGCTTGATACCATGTATGATGCAGGGGGAATTGGATTGGCTGCTCCACAAATCGGTGTCAGCCTTCAAATGTTTACCATGGATTGTGGTGATGAAGATGAACAGGCCAGAGTGTTCATCAACCCGACAATTATTGATTCTTCCGAGGAAACTGAAATAGCACAGGAGGGGTGTCTGTCGTTTCCCGAGCAATATGCTGATGTTGAGAGACCCTTTCATTGTAGTGTCAGATACAGAAATCTTGTAGGAAAAATTGTCAAAGAGAGTTTCGAGGGGCTTGAAGCCCGATGTGTTCAGCACGAAATCGATCACTTAAAAGGCAAGTTATTCATCGATCATGTATCCATCTTGCAAAGAAATATACTGCTTCATGACCTGAAAAAGTTATTGGCAGAAAGGCAAGTAAGTGGACCAAAGTTTCAAAGAAGTTGAAATTTTTTAACCCTAATTTAATTCGTTTACAACTTTACCTGGATTTTTGTACCCGGGAAAACATCACTGATTTAAGAAATCTGGAAATTTGAACCGTGAATAAAAGCAAACGAATTGTGATGATGGGGTCTTCTCAATTTGCCACCCCTACCCTGGAATTATTGCTTCAAAGGGGTTACGAGATCATTGCCGTTTATACCCAACCACCACGTGTTGCGAACAGAGGAAAGAAAATTACTCCAACACCAATACATGAAGTAGCTGAAAAGAATGATCTCAAGGTGTTTACACCCTTGGATTTTAGTGATGGAGCTTCAATCAGTGAATTTAAGAGTTTAGAACCGGATGTGGCGGTTGTGGTGTCTTACGGATTGATATTACCAGGCAGGCTTCTTGCCATTCCCCGCTTTGGTTTTCTGAATATTCATCCTTCACTTCTACCTCGATGGCGTGGTGCAGCCCCAATACAGAGGGCATTGATTGAGGGTGATACCAAAACAGGTGTATCAATTATCAAGGTTACCGAGAAACTAGATGCTGGACCGATTTTCCTCAAGGAAGAAGTGGAAATCGATCAGGGCATAACAGCGAGTGAATTGTCGGATGAACTCGCAGTAAAGGGTGCTGACCTATTGTGTAGGGTTATGGACAATCTGGAGACCATTACTCCAGTCGAACAAAGCCATACCGGAATCAGTTATGCCAAAAAAATTGACAAGATGGAAACCAGAATAGATTGGAATTTCCCTGCCAAGGAAATCTATAATAAAATTCATGGATTATCCTACCAACCGGGAGCCTGGTTTGAACATAGGGGAGTTCGAATAAAAATCCTGAAATGTGAATTGATTGACAAAGATGGTGAACCTGGTCAGGTTCTGGCACATGATATGACCTTATCTTGTGTAAAGGGTTCGATCAGACCGACTTTAATACAACGTCAGGGAAAGACCCCTATGAACGTTAAGGATTTCCTGCGAGGGTATAAATTGGAAATTGGTGAAAAACTGTCCTGATTGTCAGGATTCGATAATTTACCAATGCCATTAGATTTCTCTCAGGAGAGCCTTGACAACTTTGGCTGCGTTGACGGCTGCCAATTGGATGAACACTTCCATTTGGTTGGCCTTGCCACTGCCGCCGGCAAGGTCTGCTAGACTTCGAACAGCAAGGAACGGAACATCGTTAGCCCATGCCACATGTGCAACGGCAGCACTCTCCATGTCGAGCACCTGTGCGTCAAACGTTTCGTGAATGTATTTGCGGAATTCGACGTTATCAATAAAAGCCCCACCAGAAACGCCTGAACCTCCCACTGAGACACTCGGAGTGTCAGGTAGGCATAGGCCTTCATCAACACATCGCTCAAGGACTACACTTCCAGCCACTTGATAAGCGCTTTCAAGCAGTGTTTTGTCGGCAGGAAACCAGAATCTTGTTTCGGGCGCATCCAATCCCTCACGAATCACGGTGACAGATCTCGGAAACATCATCCCGAAGTTTCCATACGAATACTCAAAAAAAGGTATGGTCTCCCAGCCTTCTTCGACCTTGCGGGCATAGACCATCTCCAGATACTGTCCCCATTGTTCGGCAATGATGACATCGCCAATGTCGAATTGTGGATCCACTCCAATGGCATTCGTTTAATCCGGGATTTTGAACAAAAATAAATTCGGCCCCTTCC
>WTGT01000285.1 GCA_011523445.1 Paracoccaceae bacterium | reverse complement strand
GAGTTTCACCTCCAGGTCCTGGGACTGGAAGATTTTCAATACGGCATTGATGATTGTTGTCTTGCCGACACCTGGCCCACCTGAAATTATGGACACATTATTGGTGCAGGCAACCTTTATTGCTTCCCTTTGTTGTTCTGAAAACACAAAATTGGAGTTATATTCTATGGTCTGAAAAATTCCCTGGAAATTATTGAACTTAAAGACAGGAGGTTCCTGATTTTTCCTTTTGATCAACTTGGCTACAAGGTTTTCCAGATCGAAATAATATTTGAGGAAAACCGCCTGTGCACCTGATTGGCTCTCGACAACAAGGTCTTCCGATTGTACCTCCTCCTTCAGTGCAAGGTATATTGCATCCCGAGATACATTCAAAAGAACCTCTGTTTCAGATAGCAGATCCGAAAGTATCAATCCACAACTACCATTTTGTGCAGCCAGTTGGAGAGTATAATTGAGACCTGCTTTTATTCTCCTTTTATCATCTCTTTCGATTCCGACTTTTTTTGCAATATCATCAGCAGTGGTGAAAGCAATCCCCCAGATATTTTCAATCAATTGGTAGGGGTTTTCCTTGATAGCGTTATAGGTGTTATATCCATACCGCTTGATGATCCGTCGAATTACAGATTTTGAAAGTCCAAATTCATGAAGGAAAATTGTAACCTGTGATTCTTCTTTTTGTGAATCCCAAGTTTTGACTAGATTGTCGGATACCGTCTTGCTAAGCCCTCTTACCTTAGCCAACTTTTGTGGTTCCTTTTCCAGAACCTCAAAAATTTGATTGCCAAACATCTTTACTATTCTGGCAGCCAGTATCTTGCCTATACCTGGGAAAATACCCGAAGCAAGGTATTTTTCGATGGCATCAGGCTGGGTTGGCAATTTGCTTTGAATGGATTGAGCCTTGAATTGCTTGCCATATTTTGGATCTTTAATCCATTTTCCATAAGCCGTTATATGCGTACCAGCTTCTATGGTTCCCAACCCCACACCAACAACGGTTGATTCAAATTTTCCTGGATCCAATGTTACCCGAAGAATATGATAACCATTTTCAGGATTGTTGAACACAATCCTTTTAACTGTTCCTGATACAGTTTCCTGATCATCAGTGGATTTCTCTAATGGTAGTTGTGTTTCACGCTTATTTTCGTCCACATCTAACATTGCTTTGGTTCGATTTGATTATTAACAACTCGTTTTTAGTTATTTTAATTAACCACAAAATATCAGGGTTCAGTCAATTTAAGTTCGATTCTGCGGTTTTTGGCTTTTCCATCTTTGGTTTCGTTTGAAGCAACAGGTTGATGTTCACCAAAACCTGCAGCGGCTAACCGTTCAGGATTGAAATTAGCTTCATTAATCAAAAATATAACAACCGAACGGGCTCTTGCCTGACTTAATTCCCAATTATTCGCAAAGGTGCTGCCCTGTATTAATTGTTGGTCATCGGTATGACCATCCACCTGTAATACCCAACTTATATCACCAGGAATATCAAGAGCATATATAATGTCCGCCACTTCTAGAATTTCTGCTTTACCTTCCTCGGATAATTGGGCCTCACCTGCAGGGAATAAAATTTCGCTTGAAAAAACAAACCTGTCGTTGACTATTTCAACACCATCGACCCTTTCCACAAGGTCCCTCAGGTCTGCGAGGAACTGTGATTGGTATTTGGATAATCCCAACTCTTCCGGATCATCCGGCAGGTCCTGACCTGTTGCAGCCAACTTATTTTCTATATCTTCCAAATCCGCTTCAAGTTCTGCTATCAGTGTTTCCTGTTCCTTCAGGTCCTTGACGAGTTCCAAAACCTTGTTTGCCAATGAGGCATTAAGAAGTCTTCCCAAGCTTGCATCGTCGGTACGTTTATTCTCAAAATATGTGTTTGCTTGTTCTTCAGCAGATAAATATTGCTCAAGAAATGCAGACAATTTCTCGGCAACTTGACTGATTCCTTGAAGTGTATCCAGATCCGTTAATTCTTCGACTTCTATCAGTCTCCCCAACTGATTTAATATGATTTTCTTGAATTCTTCAATGTTTTTCTCTGCTTCGACAAGTTCCTGTTTAGTCAAATCCAATTGGCTTGAACGCTCTTTAACCTCGCTTTGCAATTTCCTTTGGTCAGCAATATTGCTTTCAAGGCTAGACTCTTTTTCTTTCAATTGAGTTTGTAATAGCTGATTATCCTCCACCAGATTCTCTTTTTCCTCAGTAAGTGTTTCTATATCGGTTTGAAGATTTGCAATCTGTTCATTTAAGTCTTCCCTTTGCGATATTAGATCCCGTTTTTCCTTTTCCAATTCATCAATCGAAGCAATGCTTTCCAGATCCTTACTTTTCAAATTCCTTAACTCATTTCTTAAACTTTCAATAGTCGCGTTAAGTTTGGAAATACTTTCCTCAAGATTGTTTTTTTCTGATTCGAGGTTTGTAATCAGGGTATTTCTTTCCAGAATTTCCGCATTGGAATTTTCTACTTGTTCAACAAGGGCCTTTCGTTGACCTTCCAATTCCTCTATGGCCAGATTGTTCTGGGCAATTTCGACCGCAAGCCTGACCCTGGTATCATCCAAAGCATTGTTGTCAACCCGCAAACGGTTTATCTCTTGGTCCTTTTCAGCTATGCGCGCTTGTTCAACTCGAAGTTTGCCTTGAAGTTCTACAATTTCATCCTGCAACTCTGAAATCCGGCTGTCCCTGGTTTCAATGGCTTGCTTCAGATCGCTTAGTTCTGATTCCAGAAGGGATTTATCCTTCTGGATGCCCCTGTTTGCTTCAGCATTCCTTTCCAACTCTGCTTGGAGGTCAAGCAATTCCACTGTCAGATTGTCCCTTTGCCTTGTCAATTCCAAAATTTCAAGTTGAAGTTTGGCAATTGTCTCCCTGAGCAACACTTCCTGATCAGCCAATTCTGAAATCAATTTGTCTTTCTCATCGATTGTTGCCTGGTTTCCAGTATTCTCCAATCCCAGATTCTCTAAATCCGCCTGCAAGCCCTCAATGGTGTTTTGAAGGTTGGTAATCAAGATGCTGAGCCGTTCCCTTTCATCATTGATATCCGCTATCTCAGCTTCCAGTTTTGCCTTCTCATTCTGATAGGTGCTGACAACAGAATTGATCTCATCCAGTTCCTGGAGCAATTCTTCAATTCTGCTGGCCAGGGAAAGGTTGGTTGTCTCTCTTTCTACTAGACTTTCCTCAAGCTTGCTCCTCTCCTGCTGGAGAGTACTTAATTCTGCAATGAATTCCTCTATCCTGGAATTCAACTCCACTATCTGAGAATCTCTGTTTTCCAAATCCATAGCAAGTTGATCCTTCAGAGATTGAATCTCATCCAGATCTAAAAGTAATTCCTCAATTCTGCTAGCCAGAGAGAGGTTGTTTGTCTCTCTTTCAGTTAGACTTTCTTCCAGTTTGCTCCTCTCTTGTTGGAGAGTTCTTACCTCCGCAATAATCTCCTCTATACGACTATTGAGGATAACGATCAGGGTATCTCTGCTTTCCAAATCTCCACCGAGCCGTTCCATTTCGGACCGTGCTTCTACAAGTTCGAACAGCAGTTCTTCAATTCTACTTGCCAAGGAAAGGTTTGCTTCATCTCGTTTGCTGAGACTCTCCTCTAGTTCCACTCTTTCCTGCTGGAGAGTTCTTACTTCTGCAATGATTTCATCTATGCGGTCGTTGAGGATAACGATCAGGGAATCTCTATTTTCCAAATCCGAACTGAGTTGATCCTTCTCAGATTGAAGTTCTTCAAGTTCCAGCAACAATTCCCCAATTCTGGAATCCAGCAGAAGAATTCTGGTATCCTGCTCTTCGATTACTTCGGATAGATCGGTCTTTTCACCCTCAAGGTTTTTGATTTCGGCAGAAAAAACGTATTGGATCAGTATAAAAATTGTAATGATGAAAACTAGGACCAGCAACAAGGCTGTCAAAATATCGACAAAACCCGTCCATATATTACTGGAACTTCGAGTTACAGGCTTTCTTCTTAACAATCTATTTTCCTAGTTCTTTTGGTATCTTCATCTATCCGGGGATCCAATGAAATGTACAACAACAGCAAATTGATCCATTACGATTATTTATACATTTTTATTTTTTGGAAAAGCCACCCCGAAGAATAATCATATAAAGCAAACTGCCAATGGAAGTGTCAGAACGATTTGAAATACACCCAATCAACGAAAAAAACTGGGAAGCTAGGTGAGTTTTTATGATCTTTTATTAAATCCAAAAATGCTTGAAAACCTGAGTAGTGTCAAATCTACAAATGGTTTCGATAGAGTATTTTTGAAAAAAATTTTTGTTTTGTTTGACTTTATTTTACCTGTGTTTTAACTTGGCTCATCTAGTTTAATTCTGGGAGGACTTCTGATTTTCCCAGAGTGATTTTGTTTATAGGAGAATGAAAATATGGACAGAAGATCTTTTCTAAAGACATCCGCAGTTGCTGGTGTCGCTTCTGCCGGGCTTGCTGCTCCAGCATTTGCCCAAGGCAATGTCAAACTGACAATGGTCACTTCTTGGGGCAGGGGATTGGCAGGAGTCTTTGATGCTGCCCAAATTTGTGCCGATAACATCAACAATATGTCCGGTGGGTCCTTGACAATAGATGTCAAGGCTGCAGGTGAACTTGTGGGAGCTTTTGAAGTCTTTGATGCTGTTGCCTCTGGTCAAGCAGACATGTATCATGCAGCTGACTACTACTTCGTTGGTCAACATCCCGCTTTTGCATTCTTTACCGGTGTCCCGTTCGGCATGACTGCTACCGAGTTGAATAACTGGTACTATCATGGCAATGGCAGAATGTATCATGATACATTGGGTGAAATTTTTGGTCTAAAGTCCTTCCTAGCTGGTAACACAGGTACTCAGGCTGGAGGCTGGTTCCGTAAGGAGATTAACGGGCCAGAGGATTTTGATGGTCTCAAGTTCCGTATGCCGGGACTGGGTGGACAGGCTCTGGGTCTATTGGGTGCTTCAGTGCAGAACATTCCGGGTGCAGAAGTGTATCAGGCCTTGGCTTCAGGTGCACTTGATGGAACTGAATGGATTGGTCCATGGGCTGATGAAAAAGCCGGCTTCCAGGAAATTACCAAATTCTACTACACTGCAGGATTTCATGAACCGGCAGCTGGTTTGACTTTGGCAACCAATCTCGAAGTGTTCAACAATCTTTCAAAAGAACATCAA
Organism: Paracoccaceae bacterium; assembly: GCA_011523445.1. Lineage (GTDB taxonomy): Bacteria > Pseudomonadota > Alphaproteobacteria > Rhodobacterales > Rhodobacteraceae > MPNP01. Next base: position 4,779 of record WTGT01000285.1, on the reverse strand, counting down.
TCAATGATTGAGATTGCTGCAGGCCATGCCAATGTTTGGAACCTAAGCCAATACCTGTTTCACAATGGTGCAGCACTTAATCGTCTTCAGTCCGAAGGTGTGAAAGTTCTGCAATTCCCTGACAGTGTCTGGGATGCTTTTGGTTCTGCTTCCATGCAGTTATATGAACAATATTCGGAAGATGATTTGTTTGCAGAGGTACTGGCTGATTATCAGGCCGTCATGAGTGACAGTTCCAGTTGGCTTACAAATTCAACAGGAGCCTATCGCGCCCAACGTGACCGCGTGATGGGTTAATAAAAAATTTTGAACTGCCCCTGACCAAGGGGCAGTTCCCTTACAGCTGAGATTGATTGATGATTGACTTTATTTCTTCTTTCTTGGTTGGTACAGCCCTAACATTCTATAATATATTTTACGCTTTGACGCATCCCCAGCTTTGGCTGGATTGGACTGACAAACAGTCCCTGATGCGTTTCATATATTACGGTGGGTCATTTGAATTCTTTTCATCTGTTATTTTGGTATTTATTGTCCTGACTGCAGCCGGACTTTATCACCGCCCAATCATGTGGTGGTCAGTGAGAATCCTTGAATTTCTTGGCAACCGGGTTGGTCGCATAGCAGCCTGGGCTGGTCTGTTGATGGTATTGCAACAAATCGTTATCGTCTTTTTGCAAAGAATATTCAGGGTTTCGGAAATTTCACTCGGACCTACTTCACCCCTTGGTTACGACTTATTCCTGGGAACGACCAATATGTTGTTTTCTAAGGATCTGGCATGGTGGGCAGAAGAGCTCAAGTTTTACAATGCCATTGTGATATGCCTTTGTTGTGGATATACATTTATCCAGGGGGGTCATGTCAGGGTCGATCTCTTCTATGCGGGAATCGCACGTCGCAAAAAGAAAATCATAGATATGCTCGGCTCCCTTTTCTTCATGATACCTTCCATGTCTTTGATTTGGCTGTATGCTTGGTATTTCATGTGGCGTCACCTAATTACTCCCAAGGTTTCTGCCACCGACACCCTTGAGGCACTGCTAAGGAAATCGCGTATAGCAAAATGGAATGTTGAAACCATCGGCTTCTCACCTAGTGGTTTTGATGCGTATTTTCTTTTCAAAGTCCTTTTGTTGCTCTTCGCTGGCCTCATGTTCCTGCAGGCAATTGCCTTTTTCTACCGATCACTTCTTGAGTATCGAGAGGGTGAAGGATCAGACAACAAATACCTTGAAAAGGATGTACTGGAAGCCACGATTGATGATCCTGACCAAGTTACCACAGAAATTGGGAATACAAAATGATCCTTGGTCTAGATGGAGTCGAAATAGGCCTGCTGGTAGTCTTTTTGACCCTGTTTGGCTCAATCATGTCCGGATTTCCTGTCGCATTTGCAATAGGTGGATCGGCTGTAATTTCCTTTGCAATACTGGCTGCACTCGACAGTGCAGGGTTGATGATCCATCAGGTAATTGATGTATCAAGCACGCAATACCAAGCCTTGATCGAATCTGGAATTTCGCATTATGACATATCAAAATTCAGATATCCCGATTTGCCGGTAGTTGACCAGCCCTTGTTTGAGAGGGGTTGGGAAGTGGCAGTCGATCGTAATCTCAGTTTCATTGTCAACCGGATGAATGAGAGGGTGCTTGCAGGGCAGTCTATTGAAACACTGTTGGCCGTCTTGATGTTTGTAATGATGGGAATAACCCTGGAGCGATCGAAAATTGCCAATGACTTACTGACAACCATGGCCCGCATCTTTGGGCCACTGCCCGGGGGATTGGCCGTTTCTGTCGTGGTTGTAGGGGCTTTTCTTGCAGCATCCACCGGTATAGTTGGTGCTACGGTTGTTACAATGGGGTTGCTCTCGCTTCCAACCATGCTGCGGAATAACTATTCACCGGAACTAGCAACTGGTGTAATCTCGGCATCAGGAACACTTGGTCAGATCATTCCGCCATCCATTGTTATTGTTCTGTTGGGTACATTGGCTGGGGATCTCTATTCTACTGCACAGGAGACAAGAGCACAAGCCGCTGGTTGTTCAGACGCTCTTACCTATTTGGGTGAAGCTGCCGTGGTTTCAGTTGGTACGCTTTTCCAGGCCGCCATATTACCTGGCATAATGCTTGCTTTTCTTTATGCTGCCTACGCCTTCGGATATGCACTGATCAATCCCAAGAATGCGCCCCCTGTAACCGGCGATTATTCAAGACAGGGAACAATTACCAGACGTACGGCCTTTACATGGTTTCTGGGTGTACCCATTGGCTTGATCGGAGGAACTGTTCTACTGATGCAAGTTGGCCTGATAGGTAGCCAAAACATTGTTGTGGATTCCATGACAGATGTAACTTTTACTTCCGAACTCAGGACCAATGTCTCGGAAAAATGCCAAGAATCCATGATAGAATTGCATGGTCAGGAACGCTGGGACAGGGCAGTCGCCGAAGCAGAAAAGATAAGGGAAGCCGGAGGTGTTGAAGCAAGTCGGAAATTATCCCCGGAGGAACTGGAACAGGCCATTCAGGATAAAATTGGCGATGCACCTCTGATCGGGACAGGTGTATCAGTTTTGTTTCTGCTTTTGACATTGATTCTCACCACCGCAAGAGGCATATCGATTTCAACTGATCCCAAACCGCTATATATCGGCTTTGGCGGTTCGGTGTTGGCAATTCTGATTGATATATTATTGATCAGTCCAACTACCTCACCTGGTTTGACAGTTGTATACCTTGTCATTCCACTGGCCCTGGTCGTTTACGGATGCGGGCATGCCCTCACAACCCTCGGCAAAAATGAATTGCTTAGGGTGGTCTTCCCCCCACTCATTTTGATTGTTGCCGTTTTGGGTTCGATTCTCGGTGGAATAACGAATCCAACCCCTGCTGCTGCCCTTGGCGCAGGGGGTGCAATCATGCTTGCCGCCTATCGAAAACTCCATGATCAAAACAAGTCCGGGCGTATTATTCTGATATCCAGTTTTGCAATGGTCATCATGATCCTAATTGGTATCAATTTTGATTTGCGAACAGGTAAGGAAGTCATTCTTGTGGAGGAATGGATTGCCATATTTACCGCCCTGGCCATGTATCATGTATGCATTTTGGGATTGTTGTACGCCTGTTGGACATTACTAAAGACCAAGGTCCTCTCACCTGTTGTAAGGGAAACAGCCAAAGTCACCTCCATGGTATTTACGATCCTGATCGGTTCCCAATTGTTGAATTTGGTAGTCATCTCTTTTGGAGGCGAGCACTATATCCAGGAATTTCTCCGAAGTTTCGAAAGAGAATGGGTCGTATTTGTAATCGTCATGATCGTTCTTTTCGTTTTGGGTTTTGTACTGGATTTTCTTGAAATCATTTATATCGTCATACCAATTGTCGGACCTGTCATTTATGGAGGAACATTGGACCCGAAATGGGTTACAATCATGATTGCCGTAAATCTCCAAACCTCTTTCCTGACACCACCATTTGGGTTTGCCCTATTTTACCTGAGAGGTGTATCTCCACCGGAAGTCACGACCAAGCACATTTATCGCGGAGTAGTTCCCTTTGTCATCATTCAGGTGATCGGTTTGGGACTATTGAGTCTTTTCCCTGAAGTCGTAACCATCGTACCAAATCTGATTCCACACTAAACCCAAGAAAAAAAACAGTTATCAAACAGGTTACTTGTGCCTGGTACTATTTCCCATTGGTTGTCAGCATTTGTTTTTGCTGTTTGTTCTCCCAATGAACATTCGCATAATTGGCACAGACAATCAGGATTGCTCCAAAAATTATGAAAATGTCGATAATTTCTTCGTAGAACAGCATTCCAATTACCGCAATCAAGGGCAGTCTCAGGAAATCCAGCGGAGCAACAATTACCGCTGGAGCCAATTTCAGTGCTCGGGTGATACAATAATGTGCAGATAAGCCGGTAAATGTAATTACCACTATCCAAATCATGGTTTCCGGGTCTGGTATTGGGATTTCACCATCCACTCCGGCAATCATTAAACCCAGGATTGCCTGAATGACCGACATCCAGAACAGGATACAAATTACAGACGCAACTCTGGTAAGCATTTTCGTATAAATGTATGATCCTGCAAACCCAATTGCACAGAGTGCTCCTGCTAACACTCCGGAATCAAAGGTTGCTATACCGGGTCTCGTCACTATCAAGACACCGGCAAAACCGACAATGGCAGAAAAAATCCTGGGCTTGGTAAGTTTCTCGCCGAGTAAAAATGGTGCTGCCAGAGCAACCCAGATCGGAAAGGAAAATTCAAGTGCAAACAACTGGGCAAAGGGGATTACCGCTACCGCGTAGAACCACAGGTTCTGGCCTGCAAAATGAAACAGATTGCGTGTGATATGCAACTTCATGTTCCTCAGGTTGATTTGCCCGAGGGTTCCGGTAATACCACCGATGGTCAGGATAATTATTATCCCTATAAGGGATCGGTAAAGCATGAGTTCAAAGGTATCTAGCTGGATCAATGCTTCACGACCTGATAAGGCCATCAGGCTGAAGGATACAACAGCCCCCATCATCCAGGCAGTGGCTGCCAAGGCAGATGTACCTGGTTTTAACATGAGCTATACAAATGCTTCCATGATCAGTTGAGTATTGTATGAATTTACCTTGAATCAGGCAGAGTTTTTATGGCCATTCTTAAACTTGTGAACCTAATTCTTCCAGTCCATTGATATAAACGGGTGTGATTTTTCTATTGTGTAGAATTTTGCTATAAACCAGCCCGAAATTGGT
>WTGT01000331.1 GCA_011523445.1 Paracoccaceae bacterium | reverse complement strand
GGAGATAAAATACTGTCCACAACAGTATTACCCAAAACCGAATTCAACTATTTCCTTGGTACCAAATTCTCCAGATCGGACGATAACCTCAATGGTGAGATAGGATATTCAAGATATTTCTCTAATGGTGAATCCCTTACAGGTAATAAATTTTCGGCCAAATTGATTGTTTTCTTCTGATTTCTAATATCTGATAATACCTAACAATCATGTATTTCTTGATAATTGAATGGATAAACACATTTAGGATTAGTTGATCGTAAGATGTAGGAATTAATTTGAAATGAAGGTTGAAACCAAATTATGACCAGACCAGTAGTGGGAATAACAGGTAATTTCTATTACCTTGAAGGTGATTACCCCGTACATTCAACAGGAACTATGAATACCAAGGCGATTTCCCATGTCGCCAATGCGATTCCTCTCATAATTCCTTCCGACCCTACACATTTCACCATAGAAGAATTGATGGATACTTGTGATGGTTTTCTGTTTACGGGAGGTAAACCCAACATTCATCCAGAAGAATACGGTGAGAAACCAACTCCAGCACATGGTAATTTTGATCGAAACAGGGATCGCGTCGTCCTGCCCCTGATCCAGGAATGTGTAAAAAGAGGTCAACCGATTCTGGGAGTATGCAGGGGCTTTCAGGAATTTAATGTGGCATTTGGTGGTACCCTCCACCCCGAGATCAGGGACTTGCCAGGGGTCATGAACCATCGTATGCCTCTCGAAGGTTCAGTGGATGAGAAATTTGCCCTTCGTCATTCGGTAGAATTTATTGAGGGAAGTATCTTCGAAAAGATAATGTCATCTAGGAAAGTGCAGGTAAATTCCTTGCATGGACAGGGAATCAAAACATGTGGTCCAAGGGTAATTATCGAAGGAAATGCTTCAGATGGAACCCCGGAAGCTATTTCAATCAAGGATAGTATTGGCTTTTCACTCGCCGTTCAATGGCACCCGGAATATAATGCCACTATAGATCCGGTTTCATTGGGGTTATTCAAAGCCTTTGGGGAGGCCTTGCTTGAATGGAAGAAAATGAAACACAATTTACCTAAAAGGATGGTAGCCTGATAATTTAGGTACCTTGCGTTGTTGTATTTCCATTCATTTATGATCCATGTACCAATCTGATCGTTGGTAGCAAACAATTAAGTGAATATTTAAACATAAAATTTGGGATTTTATTATCCGATGGAAACAAAACTAAGAGAACCAGAATCCAAGATCATAGTTGGTACCAAAGATAATTGGGAAATGGTTATAGGATTGGAAGTCCATGCACAAGTTGTATCGAATGCCAAGCTTTTTTCTTCCTCATCGACTACTTTTGGTACATCACCCAATAGCAATGTGGATTTTGTAGATGCAGCTATGCCAGGCATGTTACCGGTTCTCAATGAGTTTTGTGTTGAGCAGGCGATAAAAACCGGATTGGGTCTCAAGGCCAAAATCAATACCTACTCCGTATTTGACCGCAAGAATTATTTCTATCCCGACCTTCCACAGGGATATCAGATTTCTCAGCTCTATCATCCTTTGATAGGTGAAGGTGAAGTGTTTATCGAGCTTGAACCGGGAGTTGTCAGACGAGTTCGCATAGAACACATCCACCTTGAACAGGATGCAGGCAAATCACTGCATGATATTCATCCTAGTTTTTCCTACGTTGATCTGAATCGAACAGGCATTGCATTGATGGAAATTGTTTCCCATCCGGACTTGAGAAGCCCTGAAGAAGCCGCTGCCTATATTCTAAAATTGCGCCAGATCATGAGGTATTTGGGAACTTGTGATGGCAACATGCAAAACGGCAATCTTCGGGCCGATGTAAACGTTTCCGTAAGACCTCAGGGAAGCGATGAATTATACACCAGATGTGAAATCAAAAACATGAATTCGACCAGGTTCATTCAGCAGGCAATTGACTTTGAAGCCAATCGTCAGGTGGGTATTTGGGAGGATGGCGGTACCGTACAGCAGGAAACCAGGTTATATGATCCGGGAACGGGTAAAACCAGATCCATGAGGTCCAAGGAAGAAGCACATGATTACAGATATTTTCCATGTCCTGACCTTCTACCCCTCGAAATCGAACCGGAATGGATCGAAAGAATAAGGGATGATATTCCGGAACTTCCCGATGAATTGAAGGAACGTTTAATCGGGCAATATGGTGTATCCAATTATGATGCCGATGTTCTGGTATCCGAAAAGGAGAATGCCGAGTTCTTTGAACAGGTTGTGATCAATCGAAACGGGAAGCTGGCTGCCAATTGGGTAATCAACGAGCTGTTTGGAAGCTTGAACAAGGAAGGGCTTACGATCAAGGAATCTCCAATTTCACCGGAACAATTGGGATCCATACTGGATTTGATAGAAAATGGTGAAATTTCAGGCAAAATTGCCAAGAATTTGTTTGAAATCATTTGGTCCGAAGGTGGAGATCCCCTGAAAATCGTGGATGAACGCCAGATGAGACAGGTGTCTGACACCGGCTCCATTGAAGCCATAATCAGGGAGGTTCTGGCAGAAAACCCGTCGCAGGTTGAGAAGTATAAGAAGAATCCAAAATTGGCCGGCTTTTTTGTAGGTCAGGTAATGAAGAAAACTGCTGGCAAGGCCAACCCAAAACTCGTTAATGAAATCCTGGGAAAAATTCTGGCGGAAATCTAATCACCCATTGCCTTGGTTATTCACTCTCTCAAGGGCAGGATTTCAATTGAAAGTGCATGAATACGGGACATGAGTTCCGGTGTAATCGCCGTGTGTACCAACCTGTGCCGTTGTACCCTGTTGAGATTTTCGAACCTAGTGGAGGATATTCTGACATGAAAATGTGTTTCTCCGGTTTCGTTCCACCCTACATGCCCCTTGTGCAAGTGACTTTGGTTTTCCACCTCAAGTATCTCCGGTTGAAAAAAAGTGGATAATTTGCTATAAATTAGTTTTTTAATTTTCAATTGCCTTATCCTTTGATTCGGAAAAATATCACCGATTATACTATTTAGTTGAACTTGCAATTAATGAAGATTGTCTGGAAATTATGGGAATGGAAAAAGATTACTTAGATTTCGACATTTCGGTCTCTGCTGCAAAGAAAAAAAAGAACACTTCGAGAAAGAGTTATCCCGGTGAGGAAGAAGGTTTGCAGAAACCTTGTCATATTACCGGATGTGACCGCACGGGAAAATACAAGGCTCCGGCATCACCTGATAAACTCAAGGAATTCATTTGGTTCTGCAAGCAGCACATAACAACCTATAATACCCAATGGAATTACTATCAGCAGAAAATAAAAAGCAAAAACGATGACTTTGTCATGGGTGACGAAAGCGGGAATAGTCAATTTCAATGGTCCAACTTCAAAGTTAATGACCCTTTTGATTTTGTAGAAGAGGATAGCAGGAATCATCATACCTTTCATGCCAGCACCACCATAAAGTTGAGTAAAACGGAACAAAGGGCAAGTGAAATTCTTGATCTTGAAGGAAATTTCAGCAAGTCCGATGCCAGAAAACGCTATCGGGTATTGGTTAAGGATCTGCATCCAGACATGAATAATGGCAATCGATCGGATGAAGATCGATTGAAGGAGGTTGTTTGGGCCTGGGATCAAATCAAACGAAGTCGCAAGATTCCCGATCCCTGATTCAAGTTTCTTAACTTCAACCATTTTGTGGTTGATAAATTCAATTTCCTTGCCAAATATTGACTACTTTCTCCCGTCGCAGGAATATTGTGAATTATTAGGTAATCAAAACAGGAATAATAATGTCAACAGAACCAACAAAAAGGATTTCAGTCCGGGAAACATTTGGAATTGACCTGGATATGGAAATATTAGGGTTTGCAGAACCTTCGGAAAGAGTTCCTGACATCGATTCCACCTATAAATTCGTACCAGATACAACCTTGGCCATTCTGGCTGGGTTTTCACACAATCGAAGGGTCATGATTCAAGGTTACCATGGAACCGGCAAATCAACCCATATCGAACAGGTTGCAGCCCGTCTCAATTGGCCCTGTGTACGGATCAATCTTGACAGCCATATTTCTCGGATAGACCTGATAGGCAAGGATGCCATCAAACTCAGGGATGGCAAGCAGGTTACCGAGTTTCAGGAAGGCATTCTTCCCTGGGCATTACGCAACAGGGTTGCCTTGGTCTTTGATGAATATGATGCTGGTAGACCTGATGTCATGTTCGTCATCCAAAGGATACTGGAAACCGAAGGCAAATTAACCCTGCTGGACCAGAATGAAATCATCTACCCGCACAAACATTTCAGGATTTTTTCCACAACCAATACCGTTGGTTTGGGTGATACGACAGGCTTGTATCATGGTACTCAACAAATCAATCAGGGACAAATGGACCGTTGGTCCCTAGTGGCAACGCTGAATTATCTCTCCCATGATGCAGAAACCCAAATCGTGCTCTCCAAGGCGCCACATTACAATACCGAAAAGGGAAGAGCGATTATTTCCAAAATGGTTTCCGTGGCCGACCTTACCCGATCAGCCTTCATGAATGGTGACCTTTCTACTGTCATGAGCCCACGTACCGTAATGGCATGGGCCGACAATGCCGAAATTTTCCGTAATGTCGGTTATTCCTTTCAGGTCAGTTTCATGAACAAGTGTGACGAGTTAGAAAGACCGACCGTTGCTGAATTCTACCAGCGGTGTTTTGGAGAAGAATTACCCGAAACAACCGTAAATTCCAGTGTCCATTGGTAGTATCATGCTGGTGGATCAATAATGGTGTTTCCTCTTTATGGCGGACATTGACAAAAATCACCTGGATTCCTTTAAAAAGGCACTTACAGAAACGACACGTTCCATTGCAGGGACAGATGAGATTACGGTCAGGTTTTCAGCAGATCCACCCGGATTAAATGGGGACATTGTCAGACTTCCCAATCTGGGAGTAAAATCATCCAAAAATGCCTTGACCATTGCCCGGGGTCTGGCCGATGGTTTTGCCTTGCAGACTAAGTATCAGAATTCCGATATCTTTCAGAAATACCTACCTGCCGGTAATACCGCAAGGGAACTTTATACGGCCATGGAAAACGCCCGTTGTGAGGCTCTAGGTTGCCGACAAATGGAGGGAGTTGCACAAAATATAACAGCCAGGATCAAAAATGATGCCCAAAAAAAGAACCATGGCAATATCGAGGAGGCTTATCAGGCCACACTTGCTGATGCCCTGACCTATTACATTCACGAAAGGGTAACAGGAAAGCCCCTTCCACCTGAGGCAAAGAATGTCCTCAATCTCTACTCTGAAGAAATCAAGTCCAAGGGAAGCAAAACTCTGAAGAGATTTGATGACGCATTGACAGATCAGGTAGATTTTGCCCGATTGGTTCGCCAATTGATAGGTGATTTTGGTTATGGTGATCAACTTGGAAATGATCCTGACGATTCTGAACCGGAGAGCAACGAAGAGCCGCCCGATCCAGATGAGGACAGGCCTGATGTTGAAAATGAAGATAAACAGGAGCCTGAGGATTCCGATAGTTTTGACGAACAATCGTTTGATGAAAGTCAGGAAGGTGACCCGTCCGAGGAAATTGATGCCGATAATCTGGAATTGGGTGAGACTGAAGAAGCCCCAAGTGACGAACAGGATGTTGAAATCAACAGGACTTCATACTCAGAAGCTGATCCTGATTATAAAGTATTCACCAATAAGCATGATGAAATTATCAAAGCAGAGGATCTTACCGAAATAGAAGAGCTGGAGAGACTTAGAACCAACCTTGATCAGCAGCTCGAACCCTACAAGGGAGCGGCAGGCAGATTGGCCAACAAACTCCAAAGAAAATTGATGGCCAAACAAAACCGTGTCTGGGAGTTCGATCGAGAAGAAGGAATTCTTGATGCTGGAAGACTGGCCAGGGTTGTTGCCAATCCAACTACACCTCTGTCATTCAAGGTCGAAAAAGACACTGAATTCAAGGATACTATCGTAACACTTCTGTTGGATAATTCAGGGTCCATGCGGGGTAGACCCATTTCACTGGCAGCCATGTGTGCTGATATACTTGCCCGGACTCTGGAAAGGTGTCAAGTCAAGGTGGAGATACTCGGTTTTACCACAAAATTGTGGAAAGGTGGCAACAGCAGAATCGAATGGGCCAATGGGGAGCGTAATCCAAGCCCTGGCCGATTGAACGATATCAGACACATAATTTACAAGAATGGTGATACTCCCTGGAGGAGAGCAAGGGCAAACCTTGGTTTGATGATGAAAGAAGGCTTGCTCAAGGAGAACATAGATGGCGAGGCTCTGGAGTGGGCACATAGCCGAATGATCAATCGATTTGAAAGTAGAAAAATTCTAATGGTCATCTCCGATGGTGCCCCGGTTGACGATTCCACACTCAGTGTCAATTCTTCCAATTACCTTGAGGCCCACCTAAGAAAGGTCATAGCCATGATAGCCAAAAAAAGGCAGGTCGAACTGATTGCCATTGGTATAGGCCATGATGTAACAAGCTATTACCAAAGGGCAGTAACGATTTCTGAAGTGGATCAGTTGGCCGGCGTCATGACTGAACAGCTTGCAGAACTGTTTGAAGCTAATCCCTTACCACAAAAAAGATCCCGGCAAGGTAACCAGTTTACATTTACAGGGTAATGACCCAAACCTTTACTGCAAATCCGAACCATCATTTTGAAGGTTGGAAATTGAACAATCTTCAACAAGAAATAAAGAAAAAAAAACTTGATGCCTTTCTTGTTCCCAAAGTTGATATTTATCGTGGTGAAACACTGGCTGATTGTGATGAGCGATTAGCCTGGCTGACCGGATTTACGGGTACAGCGGGGTTGCTAGCCGTAAGTTTGGGCAAGGCAGTACTTTTTGTAGATGGTCGGTATACCCTAGAAGCCCGAACAACATTGCCCGATGTATTTGAAGTATGTTCTTTCACGAACAAAGAGATTGTTAAATGGTTGATTGAAAATTTACCTGATGGTGGACAGGTTGGGTATTGCGGTCTATTTCATTCGGTTTCCGAAGTGAAATACCTGAAAAACAAACTGAAGAAAGTTGGCATTAGCCTTGTTTCAACAGGCAATCTCGTTGATGATATCTGGAAGGAAAAACCATCACCCCCGGTTTCTGAGATATATTACTATCCTGAAAAATTGGCTGGTGAAACCCACCAGAACAAACGTCTTCGCATATCCCGGGAAATCGAGTCATCAGGTGCTTCTGCCCTCTTGATTACAAATCCAGGCTCAATAGGATGGCTATTGAATATAAGGGGAAATGATATTCCGTATACTCCCATTGTTCATGCGTTGGCTATCCTGTATTCCACTGGGGACATTGACCTCTTTGTGGAACCCGGGAAATTGCCCCAAAATCAAAATCTTGAAACTGACCGTGGGATAAGGGTTATTCCACACAAGGAATTCGAAACGACTTTGGGCAAGGTTGAAGGAACAATCCTAATTGATCCAGACACAACTCCACAAAGGTACCATGAAATACTTCAAAATTCCTGTGAAGTTAAACTTCATGCCGACCCATGCTTGGTAGCAAGGGCACACAAGAACGCAACCCAAATCAAGCATTGCAAAGATGTGCAAACTCGTGATGCTGTAGCTTTTGTCGAGTTCCTGTCATGGTTTTTCAATCATCCTAAGCAAACCAATTTGACAGAAATTGATTTGTCCTTGAAGTTATGGGAATTTAGACAAAAACAACCTGGTATCAAGAGTCCTAGTTTCGAAACGATTGTCGGTTCAGGTCCCAATGGTGCGATCGTTCATTACCGGGTTAAGGAAAATACCAATCGAAAATTGAAAAATGGTGATCTGATACTCATCGATTCCGGTGCCCAGTATATAGAGGGAACTACTGACCTGACCCGAACTATTTGTATTGGGCCCCCTACTCGTAAGCAAAAGATGGACTTCACTCTTGTTCTCAAAAGTCTGATATCCGTATCAAAAGCAAAATGGGAAGTTGGCTCATCGGGAAAATTCATTGATAATTTTGCAAGAATTCCCATGATGGATGTGGACGAGGATTACGGTCATGGAACTGGACATGGAGTCGGACAATTTCTTGAAGTTCATGAGGGTCCCCACAGACTGTCCAAAAAAAGTACTACACCAATTCATGACAGCATTATTTTGTCCCTTGAACCCGGGTTATACCGTGGGGGAGAATATGGTATTCGAATTGAAAATCTTGCATTGACCAGTAATGTTTCTAATGCGAAAAATAAAAATCAAAAATACTGCTTTGAGACATTGACATATGTTCCCATTGAGTTATCGATGATATTACCTGAAAAATTGACCCGTGAGGAAATTAACTGGCTTAACCGCTATCACGATGAAACGTATTCAAGACTGTATCCTCTACTTAGCACCGAAGCCCAAGCCTGGTTAATGAAGGCTTGTCAACCACTTTAACAACTCAAGACGTTTCAGGAATGGCAAGGATGCAACACCATAATCCCGACAAGATTGCAGAAGATTTGGCAGTCCGCAAATTTGGCATGAAAAGAGCAAAAACCAACCAACCCGGTTATGATGGCATTCTTCCTGACGGAAGGCGGCTCCAGGTTAAATCAAAGAAACATGGGGCGCATCCTGATTCCGGAACCTATGTCGATCTTTCAGAAAAAACGGTAAAAGGTGAAGATGCTGCCGATTGTCTGCTGGTTGTATTCGTGGATTTCGATACAGGAGATGTCATGGGTACTATCGGTCCAGTTCCCATGGAGGATGTTCTCAAAAAAGTAGAAGCCATAACCCGCTATCGAATAACGATGAACAAGCTTCGTGCCTGTTCGTAAAGTAAATGGTCCCGTTTTACCGAATGGCGGCAAAGCGTAGTAGGGGGCAATTCAGGATTATCGCCTACCCTGTTCTATGTTATTGGCGATTGTGTTCGTAAACAGAGAATTTCTCAATTTCCCAAGTGTGATTTCAAACAGGGCACGTGAATTCATACTTTTTCGACCGGGTGGGGCTACAATATCAATCAACTTGCCGGTAGTTTCGTTTCTGGCTAATACGACCGCCTGGTTGAGATCACTGTCAGCCGATACGATCAATGCTCTATCGAACCTGTCTCTGCAGGCATCTGCCAGAAGGTGTGCCCCAATGTTTACATCAGTTTCTTTTTCTTCGTGTAATACAAATTCACGACTGCATAGTCTGCATCTTTGCCGCTTTCGCTTGAAGTTACCTTCAATTAAGCTGACACCTGCATTTTCCAAATGGTGGACGTAGCGTTGATGCCGGCGATAGGAAGTATCCCTCCATTTGGCATAGGCGGAAAAATACTTCACAATGGTCACACTTTCATTTCCACGGACCAATTGTTCAGACAGTCTCCAGAGATTTACCCATTTCAAACCGTCATCTTCAAGATCCTTGATCGCATGAAAAAGATTGAATCCGTCAATATAAACCGAAACCCTTTTTGACAACCCGAAACCCTTTACAACAAATAAAAAGCCGCCCTACGGGCGGCCTATCCGGAGTCGCGGACAACCCCGGTGGGATGATTCAATAATAGGGCAAAAAAACAGGTTGTCAATCTCTTTTTTACTCGGACCTGAAAAATAAGGGATCATTTATGATTTAAAAAAAATCAGGTATCATGAAAAAGCTTATTGCAATTTAGGCCCATAGGAGCCCCAATTATTTTCCCAAAAGGACCTTTGCGGCTGACTTAGCTTCGTCAGTTATGGTTTCAGCTGAAAGCATGCGGGCTATTTCATCAATTCGCCTTTCTTCACCAAGCAGTTCCACTGAAATTCTCATATCCTGTCCCTTGACGTGTTTTTCAATCTTGAAATGATGTGAACCAAGGGAAGCTACCTGAGGTGAATGGGTTATGGCGATAACTTGTGAATTTCCCGACAGATCCATCAGTTTCTTTCCAACCGCATCCGCGGTTGCACCCCCGATTCCACTATCAATCTCATCAAAAACCATACTTACGTCAGTAT
>WTGT01000243.1 GCA_011523445.1 Paracoccaceae bacterium | reverse complement strand
ATACAACACTTACCTTACGGGAGATGTCAGGGGCAAGAAAATTGGAATACCAAAGGAATATCGCCTGGATGGAATGCCTGGGGAAATTGAGGAAATTTGGGAAGAAGGAAAAGCAATCCTCAAGGATGCAGGTGCCACGATTGTAGATATTTCACTACCCCATACGAAATTTGCCCTTCCGACCTATTACGTAATCGCACCAGCTGAGGCATCTTCAAATTTGGCTAGATACGACGGTGTCAGATATGGTTACAGGGCTGCCCTAGATTCCAATACAAATATCGTGGACATGTATAAGCGAACCAGGGGAGAAGGATTTGGAGCAGAGGTAAAACGAAGAGTAATGATCGGCACCTATGTTCTTTCCCAGGGATTTTATGAAGCCTATTATTTGAGGGCACAAAAAATAAGAACATTAATCAAAAAGGATTTTGAGGATGTGTTCAATGATGGTATAGATGCTATTCTTACACCCGCGACCCCTAGTCCTGCCTTTGCCCTTGGAGAAATCAGTGATGATGATCCAATCAAAATGTATCTGAATGATGTGTTTACGGTAACCGTGAACCTGGCTGGACTTCCAGGAATTTCCGTACCGGCTAGATTGGATTCCAAGGGGCTTCCCCTAGGATTGCAATTAATTGGCAGGCCGTGGGAAGAAGGGGATCTCATGAATCTGGCCCAATCCATTGAAAGCAATGTACAGTTTAATCACAAACCTCAAAGGTGGTGGTAATCAGGAGAAATATTTTATGAGTGGTTTCAACTACAAGTTTTTTGCCATTATTTCTATGATCCTTTTGTTGATTTCCTGTACGGCAGAAGTTCCTCAAGAACCTCCTCCCGTGGAACAGGTAAAAGCACCCACCCAATCACCTGATGATTTAACCTCTGAGGAGACTTCAGAGGAAGTTGCTCAGCAAATAGTCAATGAAATTGAAGAAATACTGCAGTCCGGTGAACAGGAAAACAATTCCTTGGCAGATACTCCCGATCCAGTCGATGAAACAGATTCAAAACAGAATGAACTAGCTGATACAAATGTTGATTCCAATGAGGGCGAAGAAAACGAGCAGGATTTGGCAGCGATTGATACCAATACTGATGCAGGTGAACAGCAACCGGAGCAGCTCGCCAGTATCGATGGTAATGATAATACGGTTGCAGATGGGGAATCTGAAGAAACTGCAGGTACTGTAGAATTGGTACTTGAACCCAAACCACAGGAGTTTGACGAATTCGGACGAACAGTTTCCGATGAACAGGATTTTGCTTCGGTGGTTCAACGTGAAACGATAGAATCCGATAGCCAGAGAATCAAGGAGAATGAAGAAAACCTCCTGATTTATGATCCAATTGACCATCCTGAAAAAGCTGGCCAATCTGATGTGGTTTCGTTTGCCCTGAATACAAAACATACGCCGGGTACCGTACTCTTCAGACGAAATACATTGTTTTTCAGTCGTGACCAATACCTGGAAAGATGCAATGCCTATATTGATAGTGAAGCCGCACAACAGGCTTTTCTGGATGCAGGTGGGCCAGAGGAAGATGAGTTGAAATTGGATCCGGATGGAGATGGTTTTGCATGTTCATGGAACCCGGTAAAATACCGTCTTGTTCTTCAATGAGTATAAACCAGGAATTCAATCCGGTTTGGTTTCCCTCCCCAAATTACAGCCAAAGAAGAGACAACCTCAAGCAGCCAAGGTTAATAGTTATCCATTATACTGCTATGGCCACATCAGAGTTGGCTCTAGAAAGGTTATGCTCACCCATCCATCAGGTTTCCTGCCATTATTTGATTACTGAAAAAGGCAAGATATACCAATTGGTAGAAGATGAAATGAGAGCCTGGCATGCAGGTGCCGGATCATGGATGGGACAAAGCGATATCAATTCTAGATCACTAGGAATTGAGCTGGCTAATTTTGGCAACCACCCATATTCACTTCCACAAATCTTTTCTCTGGAGACCACCCTCAGGCATTTGATTAATAAATGGGATATGCCAATTCACAATATCATTGGACACTCTGATATGGCTGTCGGCAGGAAACTGGATCCAGGCAGGAAGTTTGATTGGCGAGGTTTGGCCTTGAGCAATCTCTCGATTTGGTCCGATTGCGAAATATCAGGAACGGTTGATAAATCTGAATTTATAACCTTGGCTGAATCCTTTGGTTATTCTTCACCGAAAGATAAGTCTGAAGAAGATTCATTATGCCTTTTGCTAGATAGTTTCAGATCACGATTCAGACCCTGGGCCAGTGGTGAATTGAATGAACATGATATTGGCTGCCTAAGGGAACTTGTTTCTATTTCTGAGTGTTAGGAGTTTTAAGGGAATTATAAATTCAGGTTGACAAACCCTTATAGTGGTAAAAACCGCTCCTTGGCATTCGTTGTTCTTT
>WTGT01000344.1 GCA_011523445.1 Paracoccaceae bacterium | reverse complement strand
ATGCATATCTAGGCATGTGTCTTCCTAAAATACCTTCGAAATGTTTTACAATAACCCGTAAAGTCCATACGATAATCTCTTCGTGGTTGAAAATTATTATGTAATCCCATTTAGTATAGGTTTCCTTTTTTGTCTTCACTATCCTTACCGAACATAAATCGTCATTTTCGTATTAAGCAGTCAACACTCATCTGAATCCATGATTTAACCAGATACCTAAAGGCATTTAAGATACATTTTCCCTAAGCGTAGGTAAAAACTAATGAGTACCCAAACCGTAGATTATAAATCTTCCCTTCGATTACCGAAAACCACATTCCCTATGCGGGCAGGGCTGCCCCAAAAGGAACCCGGCATATTATCGGGTTGGGATGAGATTGGAATTTATGATCGATTGCGTGAAAAGCAGGGCAGGGAAACCTTCATTCTTCATGATGGTCCTCCTTACGCCAATGGCCATCTCCATATTGGTCATGCGTTGAACAAGGTCTTGAAAGATTTTGTTGTGCGGTCGCAACAACAAATGGGTAAGGATTCAAGATATGTCCCGGGTTGGGATTGCCATGGGCTGCCAATTGAATGGAAAGTAGAGGAGAATTACCGGGAACGTGGTCTTTATAAAGAGGATGTCTCGATTTTGGACCTGAGAAGGGAGTGTCGGGATTTTGCCAAAAACTGGATAAACATTCAAAGATTGGAGTTTTGCCGGCTTGGTGTGATCGGAAAATGGAATGATCCGTATTTGACCATGGATTACCATGCTGAAGCGGTCATTGCCGAGGAATTCATGAAGTTTCTCATGAATGGAACTCTATATCAAGGTTCAAAACCTGTTTTATGGTCAACAGTGGAGAAAACCGCTTTGGCCGAGGCTGAAGTGGAGTATGAGGATCATACCAGCCAATCGATATGGGTCAAGTTTCCTGTTGACACGACACTTTCCAAGGGTTTGGCCAAGGCTGGCATACCTGAAGAAACATCTGTAATCATCTGGACAACAACTGCTTGGACACTTCCTTCCAACAAGGCAATCTGCTTTAACCCGACTATAACCTATTCACTCTTCGAGGTGACAGAAGCACCTGAAGACAACTGGTTTCGCGAGGGCGAATATTTTCTTTTGGCCGATAACCTAATGGAAGAAACGGCCAAGGTTTCGAGAATTACCGCCTA
Organism: Paracoccaceae bacterium; assembly: GCA_011523445.1. GTDB lineage: Bacteria > Pseudomonadota > Alphaproteobacteria > Rhodobacterales > Rhodobacteraceae > MPNP01. The sequence goes on along the minus strand of WTGT01000344.1, from coordinate 8,855 downwards.
CCGAAAGATAAAAACTGTTTCTTCCGAAGAGTTGGGTCAATTGGTATGCGAGCATCCATTCAGGGGTATGGTATCGGAGCAGGAACCTGATGTTAACAGATGGGATTACCCTGTACCGCTGTTGCCTGGTGATCACGTTACTGACGAAGCCGGGACAGGTTTCGTGCATACGGCACCTTCACATGGGGACGATGACTTCATGATTGCCAGAAAGCACAACCTTCACATGACGCACAATGTCAATGAGGATGGCAGGTTTAGGTCCTCCCTCCCCATTTTTGGAGGATTGGATATTTTCAATTCCAACGGCAAGGAAGGTGCTGCCAATAATATCATCATAGCCAACCTGATCACCAAGGGAAAACTGGTGGCCAGACGAAAACTGGTCCATTCCTATCCTCACAGCTGGCGTTCCAAGGCCCCACTGATTTACCGGAATACACCCCAGTGGTTTGTTGCAATTGACAAGGATATAGATGATAACCAATCAGAGGAAGGCAAGACAATCAGGGAAAGAGCCCTGAATGCAATCAATCACAGGGTAAACTGGACACCTCAATCTGGCCAGAACCGAATTAATTCAATGCTCGAAAAACGTCCAGACTGGGTCCTCTCAAGACAAAGAGCCTGGGGTGTTCCCCTTACCTGTTTCATCAAGAAGGGAACAAGTACGGGAGCCAAGGACTTTTTACTCAAGGACCAAAGAGTCAATGACCGGATTTCGGCCATGATCAAAGAAAGTGGAGCCGATACATGGTATGAGGAAAATACAAAGGAAAAGATACTTGAAGGTCTCTACAAGTCAGAAGATTACGAACAGGTAACGGACATTCTGGACGTATGGTTTGATTCCGGGTCGACTCATGCTTTCGTTTTGAGGGACCGTGATGATGGAAGTCACGATGGCATGGCTGATTTGTATCTTGAAGGAACCGATCAACACCGTGGCTGGTTTCAATCTTCCCTATTGCAATCCTGTGGAACCAACGGAAGAGCACCTTATAGAGGGGTGTTGACTCACGGATTCACGCTTGATGAAAAGGGCAAGAAAATGTCCAAATCATTGGGCAATACCGTATCTCCCGAAGATTTGGTCAAGAAACATGGTGCGGATATACTTCGCCTTTGGGTGGCCCAGTCTGATTACACTTCTGATCTGAGGATAGGTCCCAATATCCTTCAAACTGTTATTGACAGTTACCGACGATTAAGAAATGCATTCAGGTACATTCTTGGGAATTTACATGACACCAGTGAGGTCGAGGAAATTGACTGGACAACCATGCCTGATCTAGAGCGGTGGGTCTTGCATCGGATTTCCGAATTGGATGAAACGGTCAGAAACGGCTATGCCGAGTATGATTTCCGGGGTGTATATTCTGAAATCTTCAATTTCCTGAATTCTGATTTGTCAAGGTTCTATTTTGATATCAGAAAGGATTCCCTTTATTGTGGATATCCCGAGAGCCAAGAATATAAGGCGACTCTGATGGTTCTGGACATATTGTTCAATTTTCTGACAACCTGGCTGGCACCCATACTGCCTTTTACCATGGAGGAAATATGGCAATCACGCAATCCTTCATCTTCAGATTCAGTTCATTTGCATGATTTTCCACAGGTCGAACTTGGTTGGCGAAATGACGATCTTGCCAAAAAGTGGGATAAAATACGGAAGGTTCGAAGGGTTGTCAATGCAGAAATCGAAAATCAGCGTGTAGCCAAGGTTATCGGTTCGAGTCTGGAAGTTCATCCCAGAATCCTTGTTGAAGATGAAGAGCTTTACAATTTGCTGACGTCCGTACCCTTGGATGATATTTGTATCACCTCCCAAATTGATGTTGTCAAGGCATCTCCAGAGGTGAATAAATCAGAGACAGATGATAGCAATGGTTTCAGGGTGGAATTCAACCTTGCGAAAGGGGACAAATGCCAGCGGTGTTGGAAAATACTGCCGGGGGTTGGATCATTCTTTCATCAAGGGGTTTGTGGAAGATGTGATGAGGTTCTGACTCTGCTTGAGACTTCAGATTAGGCGTATGCCTTTACAATCGGAACAGCTATAACTGACGGTCAATCTATCAATACCCTGAACCAAGGTTTGGGGGTGATTGACGAGCCGAAGGTATTGCTTTGGCTTAAACATTGAAAAGAAAGTGAAGGATGTCCCCATCCTTGACCTCGTAGGCTTTTCCCTCAGTTCTGATTTTGCCCGAATTGCGAGCCTGTTGATAACCACCACAGGAGATGAATTTCTCGAATGAGATAGTTTCTGCCCGGATGAAACCCCGTCGAAAATCTTCGTGTATTACGGCAGCAGCGTCTGCTGCGTTGGTCCCTTTTGGTATGGTCCATGCACGGGTTTCCTTGGGACCTGTCGTAAAATAGGTAATCAGTCCCAAGAGGGAGTATCCCTTCTGTATCAGGCGGTCAAGTCCTGAGTTGTCAAGTCCCATTTCGGTCAGGTATTCCTGCTCTTCTTCAGCGTTCAGTTGGCTGATTTCTTCTTCAATCTGGGCCGAAACCAGAACAGTACTTGCGTCATTCTTGCGGGCATATTCTTCAACCTGAGCAGAGTAATTGTTGCCCTCCCGGAGGGAATTCTCGTCAACATTGCAAACATAGAGAAATGGTTTGGATGTAAGCAATTTAAGCCTGTACCATACTTTCGTATCTTCCTCATCGAGACCCGTTGGCCTAGCATGGATACCTTGTTCAAGTTTTTCCTGGGCTAGCTCCAACAATCCATCAATTTTCATTGATTCCTTGTCCCCACCCCTGATTTTTCTTACTAACCTTGCCCGTTGTCTTTCTATGGATTCCAGATCGGCCAGCATCAGTTCCGTTTCGATGGTTTCGATATCCCTCAAGGGATCAATCTGACCATCAACATGGACAATATTGTTGTCATCGAAACAACGAACCACATGGGCCAGTGCATCAACTTCCCTTATGTTGCCTAAAAACTTGTTTCCCAGCCCTTCCCCCTTGGAAGCACCCTTGACCAGCCCAGCTATATCGACAAAGGTTGTCTTGGCCTGGATTATCTGTTTGGATTTTTCAAAACTGGCTATTTCTGCCAATCTGGAATCGTTGACCGGAACTTCTCCCAGATTGGCTTCAATGGTACAAAAGGGGTAATTCTCGTTTTGGGCAGAGGCCGTATGGGTCAGGGCATTGAAAAGGGTTGATTTGCCCACATTCGGCAAGCCAATAATTCCAGTTCTGAAACCCACTCTCTACCCCATTGAAATTAACATTGATAAGGGGTAATTATATGGAGATCAGAATATGAATTTTAAGTCTAGGGGATCGTCATGAAAATAAATCATTACCTGTTCTATGATGGCAATTGCGAGGAAGCATTCAAATGGTATGCAAAGATCTTTGGTGTAGATAATTTATACATGCAGAGATTTAGGGATATACCTGGTGAAAGCCCATTTTCAAAGGATATGGACGACAAAGTAATGCATGTTGCCTTGTCCTTGGAAGGAGGCTGCTTGATGGGATCAGACGATCTTACTGAAAATTACCAAGAACCAAGAGGAATGGCCGTTTCGTTGAATTTTGAAAATGTTGAGGAAGCCCGTGACATTTTTGAGAAACTGTCTGAAGGAGGAACGGTGACTATGAAATTTGAACCAACATTCTTTTCCCCGGGATTTGGTGTATTGAAGGATAAATTCGGAATACCTTGGATGGTAAATACGGAGATGGAATAAGCTGGGAAAGAGTCCAGTGTCTAGATTAACTTCAAAGTTTGATCAATTACGATCCAACAACCAAAAGGCCTTTATTGCCTATATAATGGCAGGTGACCCCAATCCGGAATATTCTAGGAAAGTGCTGGAGGGGTTGCCCAATGCAGGTGTTGATATCATTGAATTGGGGATTCCTTTTACTGACCCGATGGCAGATGGTCCAACCATACAATTGGCAGGTCAAAGAGCGCTTGCAGCTGGTCAAACAGTGTCCAAAACACTATCCATGGTCAGGGACTTCCGAAAAACCGAGAATGAGACCCCGATTATCCTGATGGGGTATTACAATCCCATATACAGCTATGGGGTCGAGAGATTTATCAAGGAATCGGTCGAAATTGGTGTTGATGGTCTGATTATTGTTGATCTGCCACCGGAGGAAGACCAGGAATTGTGCATACCTGCCAACGAAGCTGGTTTGAGTTTCATTCGCCTGGCAACTCCTACAACTGATGACAAAAGGCTTCCCCGTGTTTTGGAAAATACCAGTGGTTTTGTCTATTTTGTGTCTATTACCGGTATCACTGGCGCGAGGGCTCCGAAACCCGAAGAAGTTGCACCGGATGTAGCTAGAATTAAAATGGCAACCGATTTGCCGGTGTGTGTTGGTTTTGGAGTCAAAACCCCCGAGATGGCAAAGGCCATAAGCAATATTGCAGATGGAGTTGTGGTAGGTTCCTCAATCGTCAATTTGATTGGTGAGGAAAGACCTGTAAAAGAGGTTTTGGAGTTCGTTCAAAACCTGTCTGAAGGAGTAAATTCCCAAACAGTTTAATCTAGCCCCTGATTAATTTTGTTTCCTAATACACTGATGGAGTAGGATCAAGTGCCAGTTATAACCTGTATTGAAGATTTAAAGCAGCTTTACAAGCGCAGGGTCCCCAAGATGTTTTACGATTATGTCGAGACGGGCAGCTGGTCCGAGAGTACATTCAAAAACAATTCCAGGGATTTGGATCTCATCAAATTCAACCAGAAGGTAGGGGTCGATATCTCACAAACATCAACCGAAATTTCCATGCTAGGCAACAAGATGTCAATGCCTCTGGCATTGGCTCCCGTTGGATTGACCGGCATGCAGTCGGCTGATGGTGAAATAAAAGCAGCCCGTGCAGCCAAAAAAAATGGCGTTCCATTCATTCTATCCACTATGTCAGTTTGCTCAATTGAGGATGTTGCGAGGGAAGCAGGAGAAGGATTCTGGTTTCAACTCTATTACATGAATGACCAGGAATTCAGCCGTAACCTGATTAAAAGGGCCAAGGAAGCAAATTGTTCGGCATTGGTGCTGACGATGGATTTGCAGGTTCTCGGCCAAAGGCACATGGATATCAAGAATGGTCTGTCCATTCCTCCCAGACCGAATCTTAAAACCCTTCTGGACTTAGCTACCAAGGTTAGGTGGGGTCTTGGCATTTTGCGTACTCCCAGAAAGAGTTTCGGAAACGTCGATGGCCATGTTGATGGGGTTAAAGATCTGAGTTCATTGATGTCATGGGTGGCTGATCAGTTTTATTCCAAACTCGATTGGGAAACGGTTAGGCAAGTCAAGGATCTTTGGGATGGTCCGCTTGTTCTGAAGGGCATCATGGATGTAGAGGATGCCAAAAAGGCTGCTTCCATCGGTGTTGATGCCATTGTTGTATCCAATCATGGCGGACGCCAACTGGATGGTGCTCTCTCTTCCATCAGGATGTTGCCCGCAATAGTTGAAGCTGTTGGAGACAAGCTTGAGGTTTATTTTGATTCCGGTATCCGTTCAGGCCAGGATGTATTGCGAGCTATCGGATTGGGAGCCAAGGCAACACTGATTGGACGAGCCTATATTTATGGTCTGGGAGCAATGGGTGAAGCAGGTGTTGAAAAAGCCATTGAAATCATGCACAAGGAATTGGCTACTTCCATGGCTCTGTGTGGGATTAGGGATATTTCCGAATTTGGTGAAAAAAATCTGTTGATTCCTTCAGACTTCCAAACAAATTGGAAATGGTAAAGGGCGCATCTCTTAAACAAACAGGTGTTTGAACTTAGGCAGTCGCAGGAAATGATTAAATCAGAAGTCCCCTTAAATCAAATCAGTTTAAGGTTTGAATTCACCTGTTGATTTATGGATTTTGGGTAATATATCTTTGTGTCGTTGTGGACAGGCACCCTTGGAGGTTGTCCGCTATTTTTCATTCAGGAGATAATGATGGTAACAGATAATATACCAAATCTCCGAGCAGAAATCAGACCGGGGACAGGCAAGGGGGCCGCTCGGAAAGCTCGGCGAGAGGGTTTAGTGCCCGGAGTAGTTTATGGTGGGGGCGAGGATCCGATAACCATAAACGTCAATTTCAATGAATTGCTCAAGAAGTTGCGTGAAGGCAGATTTTTGTCCACACTCTTCAACCTGCAAATCAAGGACAGGGAAGATGTCAGAGTGATTTGTCGTTCTGTCCAGAGGGACGTTGTTCTTGACCTTCCTACCCATTTGGATTTGATGCGGTTGAGGAGGACTTCCAAAATTAATCTGTTCATACCCGTAGAGTTTATCAACGAGGATAAATCCCCTGGTATAAAGCGTGGGGGTGTTCTTACCGTGGTTAGAGGTGAGGTGGAGTTGATTGTTACCGCCGGTGATATACCCACATCATTGGTAGCCGATTTGGAAGGTCTGGATGTAGGTGATGTTATTACCATATCAAAGATCAAGCTTCCAAAAGGAACCAGGCCAACCATCAGCGACCGGGATTTTGTAATTGCAAATATTTCCGCACCATCGGGTCTGAGATCAGAGGAACAGGATCAAGAAGTTGAGGAAGCACCTGAAGAAGAGGAAGAGGAACAGGAAGAAGAATAGGTGATTTGCTATAGTCACCGCATATAATCTGGTATTTTCGGAAATATTTTTCTGTCAGATGGTTGATGCCATTCTGATGTATTCTCAAATTGGTTGATCTTTTTGATTCCAGTTAAAGGATGATAAGGTGTTATTGATTGTAGGGCTTGGTAACCCTGGTTCCAAATATTGTATGAACCGCCATAACATTGGCTTCATGGTACTGGATTCACTTGCTGATTCCTATATGGACAATAACTGGCGGAAAAAATTTCAGGGTCAAATAGTTGAAGGGAAAATCGAGGGTGAAACGGTTCTCCTGATCAAGCCACAAACCTTCATGAACAATTCCGGGAATTCCATTGGTGAAGTTGTCAAATTCTACAAGATTCCATCTGATCAGGTAATAGTCTTCCACGATGAAATTGATCTAGCTCCAGGCAAGGTAAGGATAAAGTCTGGAGGTGGCCATGCTGGACACAATGGATTAAGGTCAATAATCAGCCATATTGGTCCAGATTTTCTACGAATCAGAATGGGCATCGGACACCCGGGGAGCAAGGATTTGGTTCATAATTACGTTTTGGGAAATTTCTCCAAACAAGACCAAAATGGCTGGCTGGTTGACTTGTTGACAGGTTTAGCAAATGGATTTCCATATTTGGTGGATGGTAATCACGCACAATTCCTCAACAAAATCAACCTTGAATTGCAAACTAGGCCAAAAACGGCAAATGCACCCAAGCGTTCGGATGTTTCATCGGCAGACAAGACCAAGAAAGTGGACGGAATATTTTCTAGGCTTTCGAAATTCTTTGGGTAATGAAGCAATTGCCAGATGTTGAAATCAAGGATAACGAGAATTCCCGATCCCTTTCATTTTATTGAACTATAATGATATTATTGTGCCATTGTTATGGTTCAAATTAATCAATCGAGGTAGCAATGAACAAGGTACTTTACGACCAGGTAAATGTTTTCGGGGAACCGCTGATTCCTTGTTCACATAATCCCAAAACCGGGTTTTACCGAACCGGATGCTGTGAAACCTCTGTGGAAGATGTGGGTAGTCACACCGTTTGTGCCATCATGACAGATGAGTTTCTTTCATATTCCAAACAAGCTGGGAATGATTTGTCCACACCGGTTCCGGCTTTTGGATTCCCGGGATTGAAGGCTGGTGATCAATGGTGCCTGTGTGCAGCGAGGTTTCTACAGGCCTTTCAGGAAGGCAAAGCTCCCAGGATTGTCCTCGGGGCTACTCATATGAGGTCTACGGAAATAGTACCTCTGGAAGTATTGAAGGAACACGCAATAGATTTGAACTAGTCCGAAGAATCCATTTCGATTCCAAGAGCTTTGGCTACGGTGAATATATCCTTGTCTCCACGTCCACACATATTCATGCAAATGATATGGTCTTTGGGTAAATCACCGGCAATTTTCATCACATGTGCCAGGGCATGACAGGGTTCAAGGGCAGGAATTATCCCTTCCTGTTCACAACAGACCTGAAAGGCCTGGAGTGCTTCTGCATCAGTAACTGATACATAGGTGGCCCTGCCTGTTTCATGCAACCATGAATGCTCGGGGCCAATACCTGGATAATCCAGACCGGCAGATATAGAAAAACCTTCCAGAATTTGACCGTCAAAGTCCTGCAGAAGATATGTTCTATTGCCATGGAGTACACCAGGTCGGCCTCCCGTAAGAGAAGCACAATGTTGCATTTTTTCATCAACACCCTTGCCTCCCGCTTCTACGCCTATGATCTCAACAGATCTGTCATCAAGGAAGGGATGGAACAAACCCATGGCATTGGAACCACCACCTATGGCCGCTATGAGAGTATCTGGTAGTCGACCCTCCATTTCCATCATTTGGGATTTCGCTTCCTTCCCGATAATTGATTGAAAGTCCCTTACCATGGCCGGATAGGGATGAGGACCGGCTACCGTTCCGATACAATAAAAAGTATTGTTGACATTTGTTACCCAGTCCCTGAGGGCATCATTCATGGCATCCTTGAGAGTGCCACGCCCGGAAGTAACGGGTATAACTTCTGCCCCCAGCAATTTCATACGAAAGACATTGGGAGCCTGACGTTCCACATCATGCGTACCCATATAAACTATACAGGGAAGTCCAAATCTGGCGCAGACCGTAGCTGTGGCAACCCCGTGCTGACCTGCACCTGTTTCAGCAATAATTCTGGTTTTACCCATTCGCATGGCCAAAAGGATTTGCCCAAGAACATTATTAATTTTATG
>WTGT01000259.1 GCA_011523445.1 Paracoccaceae bacterium | reverse complement strand
TTTTTGGCACTTCCCTCGAAAACCATGTCAGTTGCTTGAACGATTGCACCAACAGCTCGTCGGGCAGCATTCCAGGAACCGTTGCTCATGCTTGTATCCGCATCAATATAGGCAAATCCATGGACGGGTTCCAGGTTTTGGATTTGATCTACATAACTCTGGGGGTGGGCAAGGGTAAGGTGGTCCAATTCACACAAGGGAGCATCCAATCGTTCAATGGCTGAGAATTCAGGTTGATTGAAGACTTCTTCAAGCCGCTCCAACCGCTCGACTCTTTCCGGGTGCCCCCTTGGCGTAATATGCCTGGTACAATCGTTATGTGAAAACAGGACGGTGTTCATCGTTATAAATTCTTTCCATCAAAACTTTCAATAATTCTTGGTTCAATGAATACTTATCATCCAAATTCAAGTATCAATTTCAACCCGATCGGGAACCAATACATAACCCTTGCCTCTGACGGTTTTAAGGTATCTGGGATTTTGGGGATCATCAAGGAGTTTTCTCCGCAATCTCGATATCCTCAAGTCAACGGTACGATCGATTATATACTCCCCGTTGGCCGAAGCCTTGCGGCAGATTACCTCGCGGGAGGTTGTTTGATTGGATCTTGAAGCCAGAATGGTCAGAATGCTTCGCTCGGCATCACTCAAGAGAATGCCATCACCATCATAGGTTAATTCGCCCCTAAAAAGGTCAAACTCGAAACGGCCAAATGAAACCTTCCTGATTTTTTCATAGGGCGTTCTTCTAATTACAGCCTTGATCCGCAGCACGACCTCTTGGGGATCAAAAGGTTTCATGACATAATCGTCAGCTCCGGCTTCAAGACCGGTTATCCTGTTTTCTACCTCGGATTTGGCAGAAAGGATTATGACAGGTGTTTCCGTTGACTCCTTGATATGCTTGGTCAAAGAAACACCATCCTCCCCGGGCAGCATGATATCGACAAGAGACAGGTCAAATCGAAAGGTAGACAGGAGTTCCCTGGCCTGCTGGGCATTACTTGCCAGTGAACAGTTGAAACCATGCTTGTTGAGGAAAAGTTTCAGGAGCTCGCTGATTTTATTATCATCCTCGACAAATAATATATGGGGTGATCTTGAGTCTTCGAATACGGTACTATTCATAGTCCTGATCCTGTTTTGAGTACTCCGGGTTTATCAGGTTTTCAAGGACCTTGCGGAACCCTAGAACTGCCTCATTGCCTGCTGCCCGATAGGCCATTCTGACTCGATTGGTCTGAACCCTGGCAAGTTCATCAGCAAGTATTTTTCCCGAAGGTGTAAGATAAAGTATTTTGGAACGCCGGTCCTTTGGATTAGGACGGGCTTCAACAAAGGAATCCTCAATCAACCTACGCAATACACGGTTGAGAGATTGTTTTGATATGGCCAGTATTTTCAAAAGATCGGATACATTTATATCCTCCCTATTCTGGATGAAATGCAATGCTCTGTGATGGGCCCTGCCATAACCATATTTAGCAAGGATTTCATCAGGGTCGGACGTAAAACCACGATAGGCAAACATCATGGCCTCAATGCCCTTGGTAATTTCCTTGTCTGTCAGGTAAAGCAGTTTGTTGCCGCCGGAACGGTTTTCATTGTCGGTCATAAATAAAAAAAGTAAGTATTGTTGACATAAAATAGGTAAACTCTATTGACATTTATATTCAATAGTAAATACATAAGCAAATTGGAAAGACAAGAAACACAAAAAATTATTTTACTCATTTCTTTACGAAGAGTTTTACAAGGGGGAAGGAAATGTCCACAGGTTCTGAAGAAACTGGTTATGGCAACCGGGATGGATATATCTGGTTTAATGGGGAGTTCATTCCCTGGAGATCCGCCAATGTCCACATTTTAACCCATGCAATGCATTACGGTTCCTCGGTGTTTGAAGGTGAACGGGCCTATGGTGGTAAAATATTTGCCAATCGCAAGCACACGCTCAGATTGATTGAATCCGCCCGTCAACTGGACATAGATATACTCTATACTCCCGAGGAAATCGAAAAGGCCAAGTCTGATGTAATGAATCTCAATGGATTGTCGGATGCTTATGTCCGACCCGTAGCATGGCGAGGAGTTGGTGAGGATATGGGAGTAGCTTCTCAAAAAAATCCCTGCAACCTGGCCATTGCCACATGGGAGTGGGGACGTTATTATGGCAGCGATGATTCCAGTGAAATCAAGGGTATCAAGCTGGATATTTCCGAATGGCAGAGACCAAGTGAAAAAACCATTCCAAGCCATGCCAAGGCTTCCGGACTTTACATGATCTGCACCGTTTCCAAACACAAGGCACAAAAAAGAGGTTTTACGGATGCCCTGATGTTTGATTATCGTGGTTATATAGCCGAGGCCACCGGGGCCAACATCTTTTTTGTAAAAAATGGCGAGGTCCATAC
>WTGT01000294.1 GCA_011523445.1 Paracoccaceae bacterium | reverse complement strand
GTCGTGTTGGCCACTCCAGAGATCGCAGGGCTTCCCTATGTTATTTCCGGATTGGTTGCAGCCGGTGGTATGGCGGCAGCAATGTCAACCGCCGACGGTCTGCTCCTGGCTATTGCCAACGCACTCAGCCATGATCTTTACTATAAGATCATCGATCCGAATGCCGACACAAGAAAGCGTTTGATCGTTGCTCGTGTTCTCTTGATCGGTATCGGTATTCTAGCTGCTCTTGTTGCCAGTTTGCGTTTAACAGGTATTCTGGGTGCTGTTGCCTGGGCCTTTGACTTTGCAGCTTCAGGACTGTTCTTCCCACTTGTACTTGGCGTTTGGTGGAAACGAGCCAACAGGGCTGGTGCGATCGCCGGCATGATCTGTGGCTTCCTTGCCGGTTCGCTCTATCTGTATTACATCAGGTTTGCAGGTGGTACCGAATGGTTAGGTATCGACCATCTGAGGTTTGCTATCATCGGTATGCCCGTCAGTCTTGTTGCAATGGTTATTGTAAGCTTGGCTACCGAGCCACCGCCCAAGGAAATTCAGGATATGGTTGACGAGGTTCGTGACCCAACCGGTCGTGCAATTCTCGATAAAACCCACTAAACTGAATTTTACAGAAAATCATTTTGGGCAGGATGCTTATCCTGCCCAATTTATATTTGGATGAAATATGACAGGTACTCTAGGTGCATTTCCAGCCTGGGTTTTAATTTTTGATTATATAATGGGTATGATCATGTGGACCTTGATTGGTCGCTTTGGCATGAACCTGTTCCTTCCTCTAGACAGTCCTTTTTTCTTCATGAAGGCTTTTGTAAAGCTGACCGACCCCATCCTCAAGGTATTCAAACCCGTTACCCCTTCATTCCTGATCCCACCCATGGTTCCATTGTTTGTTGCCTGGTTTTTCTTCATGATCAGATTTTATCTGATGCCCTGGCTTCTGGGATATTCGGTAATGGGGATGCTCTCCTTTCCTTTGGAAAGCGAGATTGCAGCCGGGATTTACCAGATTTTTGGTTAATATATCTGCAAATAACAGTTTTCCTGTTTTGGGAGTTTTCCTCCGGCTTTGGTGTAATTCGGTGAAACGAATTCCTATATCAAAAGCAAAACGGGGATGATGAATGAACGAAACAGTTGAATCAAGGGAAGCACAAGCCAGAAAAAGCGGAATGCGAATCCTGCGCAGGGTTACACCCTTTCTTTGGCCAAAGAATAACCCAGCCTTTCGTTTGCGTATCGTGCTGGCACTCCTTGCTCTGCTAACAGCGGAACTGATCACCGTAGGAATACCTTTTATTTACAAAGGTGCCGTTGATTCCCTAACCAATGGTGAGGCGATTGATATCGCGGAAATATTTGCCATCGGGGCTGTAACCTTAACCATTGCTTATGGTGTAGCCAGGGTAATGAGTGTCTTGTTTCATCAGCTTCGGGATGTCATCTTCGCCAAGGTTGGTCAAAGGGCATTAAGAACGATTGCCCTAGAAACGTTCAAGCATATTCATAATCTTTCGCTCCGATATCACATTAGCCGCAAGACGGGCGGACTCTCCAGAATAGTCGAAAGAGGTGTTAAGGGGGTGGATTGGCTGCTCCGTTTCGTTTTATTTTCAATCGGACCATTGCTCTTACAGCTGTTAATGGTGTGTACGGTTTTGTGGATAGTTTTGGGATTTTGGTACTTTGCCACCATTCTGATAGCAATATCCCTTTATGTTGTGTTTACGTTCAAGGTAACCGAATGGCGAGTGCAGATTCGCAAGGAAATGAACAAGCAGGATACCGACGCCAACCAGAAAGCCATTGATAGTCTGTTGAATTATGAAACAGTCAAGTATTTCGGTGCCGAGGAACGGGAAGCACAGAGATATGACCGTTCAATGGAGAAATTCGAAACCGCTTCCTTGAAAACAACATATTCTCTAGCGGCCCTCAACCTTGGCCAATCCGTAATCATTACGACGGGAACCGTAATCGTCATGCTGATGGCTGCCATCGGGGTCAAGAATGGAGAATTGTCAGTTGGCGATTTCGTATTGGTCAACTCCTATATGATTCAGGTGGCCATGCCCTTGAACTGGCTAGGAACGGTTTATCGGGAAATAAGGCAAGCTCTTGTTGACATGGGCGAAATGTTTGATCTCCTCGATGCCCCCTATGAGGTCTCCGACCGTCCAGATGCCAAGCCCTTGGAGGTAAGTGGTGGCAAGATTGAATTCCAGAATGTTTCCTTTTCCTACTATGCCAATCGCCCAATTTTGAAAGGGGTGAACCTGACCATCAATCCGGGTGAGACAGTGGCAATTGTTGGTCCTTCGGGGTCAGGCAAATCCACGATAGGAAGACTATTGTTCCGTTTCTATGACGTAACCGAGGGGGCGCTGAAAATTGACAGTCAGGACATTAGATATGTAA
>WTGT01000102.1 GCA_011523445.1 Paracoccaceae bacterium | reverse complement strand
CTCCAGGGAATCCTTGATGTCCTTTCGAGTACATTTGCAAGGGAAGCAAAGTCCCATGGCAATTAATTTGGAAAGGCAGTCCTCATAAACGGAATATCTTTCTGACTGGTACACTACAGGTATATTCCAATTGATTCCTAGCCTTGATAGATCATCAAAAATGGCCTGGGTATATTGCGATTTGGAGCGGGTTGAATCCAGATCTTCGATGCGAATATGGAATTTACCGCTATGGGTCTTGGTGGAACGCCAGGCAGTTAGGGCAGAATAGGCATGACCCAAATGTAAATAGCCAGTAGGTGAAGGGGCAAATCTTTCGATAACCATTGGCTTGGCTGTTTACATCATTTAATTCCGTGACAGGCGTCAGGTGTTATATAAAGGTTTATTCAACAGGACTTTCGGAAACCTCTGATCCATCTTCATCAAATTGATCTTCTTCCTGATCAGGAATTTTGGAGGAATCTATCTTGGCAACGGAAACTATTTCTGAATCCTCGGGGAGACGCATGATCCTGACCCCACCTGCAGAACGTGACCGATAAGAGACATCACTGACATTGCATCTGATTACCTGACCGGAATTTGTACCTAAGATGATTTGATCTTCAAGAGTGACTTTCATGAAGGCAATGACACCTTTGATCTTATTGCCCTTAACACCATATCCACCTCGGTTGAGTTTGGCCGGGAATTCGTGACTAGAGGTGAGTTTGCCACCACCTTCCTTGCTAATCACAATGATTAATTCCTCTGTTTCTGCCAATTCCTCGTTCGAAATTTCTGACACATCAGCAAACAAGGGAAGGTCATTCAGCCCGTTATCTTCAGCTTCTTCCTCAAGTTCTTCCTCGAATTCTTCATCAATTCTCCGAAACTTGAGGTATTCGCTCCTTCTTTGAGGAGTGGCAATTCTATCCGCCGGAACCGAAACCAAACCTATAAGTTGGTCCTTTTTCCGTAAGCGCAAACCGTAGACGCCTACCGATTTTCTGGATTTGATTTCACGAAGGAGTTTGGTGGAAAACCTAATTGCCTGGCCATGATTGGAAGCAAGTATGACATCATCAGCTTCCGTACAGCAGCAGGTACCTATGAGAGAATAGTTTTCCTCTCCGCTAAAGGCAATTTTCCCGTTTGACTGGATTTTCTGGAAGTGGGAGAGGGCCGATCTTCTTACCTTTCCATTGGAAAAGGCAAAAACCAGGAATTTTTCAGGATCATTAAAATCCTTTTCAGAAAGCAGTATGGTTTCAGAAATTGAAACACCACCCTCAACGTTGAGTATGTTTACAAGGGGTCTCCCCTTGGTGTTTCTTCCTCCAAGCGGGAGTTTCCAGGTTTTGATCTTGTAGGCCAGCCCGTTGGTTGTAAAACAGAGCAATTCATCATGGGTATTGGTCACAAAAATGTTTTTGACAAAGTCCTCGTCCTTGGTGTTTATGCCGGCAAGACCCTTGCCACCCCTGTATTGCTGACGATAATCATCTAGGGGAGTTCTCTTGATATATCCTTCCCTGGTAATGATGATAACCATATCCTCTTGCGGTATAAGGTCCTCGTCCTCAATTTCCTCATCAAATTCTTCAATTAGTGTTCTCCGGGGTATGGCATATTTTTCCTTGACCTCAACCAATTCCTCCGAAATGATTCCCCGTACCCGTTCTCCAGAACGCAATATGTCCAGATAATCCTTTATCTTTTCGGCCAGGACTTGTAACTCATCGGTATTTTCCTTGACCCCCATGGCAGTCAATCTTTGTAATCTCAGGTCAAGAATCGCACGGGCCTGGGTTTCGGTAAGTCGATAGGTATTATCGGGATTGATTTTATTTTGTGGATCATCAATCAGCTTTATGTAGTCGGCAATCTCCTCGGCTTGCCAATCCCTGGCCATTAGGGCTTCCCTGGCATCACTCGGCTGACTTGATCCGCGAATAATGGTTACAACCTCATCCAGATTTGAAATGGCAACAGCCAATCCACAAAGAAGATGGCTTCTCTCGCGTGCTCTCCTGAGATTGTCTGCAGTCCTGCGGGTTACAACCTCTTCCCTGAATTCGATAAATGCCTGGAGAATTTGGGTTATGTTCAACAATTCAGGCTTGCCACGATTGAGCATGACCAGATTGCTAGCAATAGAGGACTGCATTTTGGTATGGCGCCAAAGCTGGTTCAATACCACTTCCGGTGTGCTGTCCCTTTTGAGTTCAATGGCAACCCGAACGCCCAAACGATTGGATTCATCCTGAATATTGGAAATACCTATGACCTGCTTGTTGCGAGCGACCTCCACAATCTGTTCAACCAGACTGGACTTGTTGACCTGATAGGGGATTTCGTCAATGACAATTCTAGTGCCATCCTTGCCCATTGTTTCAAAATGAGTCTTGGCCCTAAGGACAATTCTGCCTCGGCCC
>WTGT01000049.1 GCA_011523445.1 Paracoccaceae bacterium | reverse complement strand
GAAATGATATTGTCGGATTCAAAAGTGATACCATCAGGGAAAGACTGCGAATGGCACATAACGGACTTGTTTCGATTTTTCTGTCAAGAAAATCCGGTAGGTTCAACCGGGAAGGAATAATTGTACAGTGCTCTGGTCTCAACTCGGATGCATTTGAGGAGTTTCAGAAAGAATTGATTTCTATGATCTTGACCAAGCTGAGCCAATCCACCAAACAACAACTTGCACATGAATCCAAGCTAAAGGATATTTTGGGCAAGGCAACCAGGAAATTGTGCCTGGACTTTTACAATAAAAAACCTGTCATTCAGATAGCCATCAGATAAGACAAGGTTTCATATCATCAATCAATCGAAATCATAGTAAACAAAAGCAGGTGTTTGGCCCTCAAAACCCTTGTTCTTCGATTGCTTGTTACCCCTTTTGGAGCCCCCCTGACCGGATTTGCCGGCACCTTTTTGCTTGGACTGGCTCTTGCTTTTCTGCTCGCTGGCTTGGATTCCATCAGGTTCAGGTGATTCTTCTGAAACCAGATCGACATTGGTTTTGTCATCAGT
The DNA here is from genome assembly GCA_011523445.1 of Paracoccaceae bacterium. Taxonomy (GTDB): domain Bacteria; phylum Pseudomonadota; class Alphaproteobacteria; order Rhodobacterales; family Rhodobacteraceae; genus MPNP01. The sequence goes on along the minus strand of WTGT01000049.1, from coordinate 1,863 downwards.
TTTGTCCGGGGCAGCATCGCTTTTTGATTTTCTAGTATACAAATCCTTCTTGCGATAGGACCACCTTCTTCTGACAGGTTTGACTGTTTCAGCTTCTTCAGTATCACTTACTGTTTCACCGGAAGCCATGTTACCATCTCCAGCATCGGCACTGGAAGCACTTTCAAGATCTGCTGGTTTTGGGGATCCTCTTCGCTTGGTATGTTTACCTTTTTTCTTTTTCCTGCCTTGTGATTCCGATTTGTTTTCCTCGGCAGTTGAAATATCTGTATCTTCGGTTTCCATATCCATCATTTCCTTGGAATTTTCCTCACTGTTCTCATCAATCTGGTTTAAGGGAACAATTCTCAATTCCTGTGATTTGCCCTTGAGCAGCAATTTGAATTTATTTAAAGGCTTGGAGATCAGTTTTTCAATGCTATCAAGGGAATTTAGTTCCTTTTTGCTGCACAAGGTCACCGAGGTTCCCTTGTTTCCAGCTCTGCCTGTTCTACCAATTCGATGAATGTAATCTTCCGGATTTACGGGTACATCAAGATTGATGACATGGGAAACGAGCGGAATATCCAAACCACGTGAAGCCACATCTGAAGCGATGAGGAACTGAATTTCCCCGTTTCTGAATTTATTCAGGGCTTCTGTTCGAACTGATTGAGTATGGTCCCCATGAATGGATTCACTTTCGAACCCGTGAAATTTCATGGATTTTTGCAAGATATCCACATGATTCTTGGTATTGCTGAAGATTATGGCGTTGGAAAGATCGTCACCAAAATGATTTATGACCTTACGCAGAATATTACGCTTTTTCTTGAATAAATCCCTTGAACCACCTTTATCGACAATAAAAACGAGCTGTTCGATATCCTCGGATACGGAGGCGCGTGGACTGACTTCTACCCGCAGGGGATCTGTCAGGAAATTATCTGCAAGCTTTTCTATTTCGGAATACATGGTGGCAGAGTAAAACAGGGTTTGGCGGCGTGGGGAAGTTCGGGAACAGATCATTTCAATTTGGGGTATAAACCCCTCATCAAGCATTCTGTCAGCTTCATCGATAACCAGATACTGGATTCCATGAAGCATCACATTCTGCCGTTCCAGATGATCATAAATCCTGCCTGGGGTTCCAATGATTATATCAACCCCGGTGTTCAGGGCTTTCTGTTGTTCCTGATAAGAGGTACCACCTATGATCAGGGTACTAGTCAATTTGATATCTGCAGAGAGATTGCTGAAATTTTCGTAAATCTGGGCAGCAAGTTCCCTCGTGGGAGTGATGACCAGTCCTCTGGGCATTCTGGCTTTTGCTCTCCCTTCGGCAAGTTTCTTGATCATCGGGATCAGGAATGCTGCTGTTTTCCCGCTTCCTGTTTGGGCGATTCCCAGGATATCACTACCGTTGATGGCAGGTTCGATTGTATGTGCTTGAATTTCTGTAGGTTTATCATAACCTAGTTTTTCAATGGCATTTAACACTTTGGCATCTAGGCCAAAATCCTTAAATGTTACCATATTGTCTCCGTTGTGTAGATATTTGTGCCATCCCTTTTTCAGACAGTAATGTTTTTACTGTAAAGCTGGGGAAAATAGGTTTGAATTTGATCATTATATCATTTGTTAGGATAGGATTTGGAAATGGATTTTGGAATTAGAGGTAAATGGGCAATTGTTTGTGCTTCAACAAAGGGTCTTGGTTTAGGTTGCGCCAACGCTTTGGCAGAAGAAGGAGTCAACCTTGTCATTAATGGGCGAGGAAAGGAAAGCCTTGTATCGTCAGGAAATGAAATCAGAACTAAATTTGGTGTGGAAGTTATAGAAATTCAAGGAGATGTAACTACCGAGGAAGGCAGAAACAAACTC
>WTGT01000300.1 GCA_011523445.1 Paracoccaceae bacterium | reverse complement strand
GCTAATATGGTCTCAAGTGCGGTTTTTCCTTTAATATCTATACCCTCATTCAGAAGCTGTAGGCTTATTGCTCCATCACCTCTGGAAGTAAACAAATTTGACCGTAGATACATTGTCTCCAGATTAATCGTGCCCTGGTTCAACAGATACTGAAATTGAATATTCATGCTATCGACATACCAAGGGGTGAGGACATTTCCTATTTCAAAATTGGAATCGAGGACATTGAATGACCCCTCGATTGTTTCATAGGGATGATTGGTGTTTAACTCCAAAAGCACGGTACCGTAATCCAACCCTCCATTAATTTCAGGTTGGTATTTTCCCGTGTTGATAAGATCATTCAAAATGCTAGCATCACCAGCAATATTCAGCCTGTATGAAATATCCTGATTATTTAAGTATCGCTGAAGGCTCAACTTGACCTTGGCTTCTTCCGATTCGTCAGGGTAGTAATAATTCCCATCAAAGCCGGTTTCATTCCTGACCAGCTGAAACAGACCTTCAAAGATCAATTCTTCTTGCCCAGCCTTTGATTCATATGGAATGATAATTTTTTTGAACTCAATCAATTCCAGTGTGGTAATTTGAATTGATTCAAGAATATTAATGGTGTTTGATAACGGTGCGAAACCGGTTCGGGAATCAACGGTTTCTCCATCACTTGCAGACAATCCCAATTCACCTGAAGAAATTGCGATGGTAATTTCATTAACTGTTATGTTTGTCGGAACAAATGAACCCTTGATTAAGGATAACAAACTGAAAGAAACTTCTCCATTGGTAAGTCTTACCTTGTTTTCTCCCTGCATTAATTGAATTTCTGTTTCAGTAAAATGTATTTCAGGACGAAATCTGCCAATATCAAGCGATATTTTGGAATCACTGATTTCCATGCTTTCAATGTTGGCAATCTCAATTGCCCTTTCGGTAACAATGTTTTCAACGAATTTGGGAATGGGAATCGAACCAACGATCAACCATACAAACGCAACAAAGCATGAACCCAACACTCCTAGGCAAATCCATCGAACGAGTGACCAGTGGAATGATATGTTTATGTCAAGAAACTTCACAATTATTTCGTAATTACTGCTGCAAACCCATGCAATTGAATGAAACTATTCCCAGAGGCTATTCGATCACTACAAATGGCCAATGGAATAACCGACACTAAAATAAATCGAGGTACCTTTTCCAAACAATTTAAACTTGAACTGCTAATCCCTTTGGAACAAATATATCTCTTGATTTAGTTTTGAGATTGTTATTTCCAATTGACAAATTCTTTTACTAGATTAGGATAACATAAAACTATTGGCTTTATACAGCCGGAAGCAGCAGGACAGTGCGAGCAATCCAAAATAAATTATCTTTTGTTGAGATGAATGATTGGATAATATCCATTCAATCAAGGGGTGATACCAGGTACATATTTCTTGGTACCAAGTCCAGACTTTTGCTGGTTACCCTGACAGTAATCATTTTGTTGTGGGCTGTCATTGCCTCCTTTATGGTTGTAAGCAATAAGTATCAAAGCGGTGCTGATCAAATCATTTCAAATGACGATTTGAACAGCAATCTTGTCACTCTGCTCAGGGAACGAGATAGTCTTATAGTTGAAAACAAGACCTTGATCAATCAAACCCAAAAAGCGATTGATCTTGTATATCAACAGGAACAGGAATTGAATCTGCTAAGGAAGGAGATTGCCGAGTTAAATGACTTTGCCGGTGTTGAATTCCAAAATCCTGGTAATACAAATCCATTGGATATTATTGGAGGTGTAACTGATTTTGCACATGATCCTGCTCTTGTTTCTACCCTGTCCAAGGTTCTTTCCGATAGCACGGAAAATTTAAAGAAATCTCAGGATAGAATAACAGCTCTCGAGACCGAAGTTCAAAAAAGACAAAACTTGGTTAATGCTAGCAACCGACGAATGGTAAACCTTTTGAATGACCTTTCAGTCAATATTGCTGTTGCAACCAGCGGAATTGAAGATTTGTTGGGCCGGGTGAATGTATCACCTACCAGAATTCAGGAGGAACTCAGAACCCTGTTTCGCAATCAAGACCAAGTTATGCGAGGCGATCTGGAGTTGGAAACCTTGAGGAGTTTATCCGATTCACCGTTATCTGATGATGCAGTCCAACTTGAAGTAGCTTTCGAGTACATGAATCTTTTGAATACGGGTTATCATTCACTGCCATTTGGCAAGCCCTTGAAAGGTACCTTGCGAACAACCTCAGGTTATGGAATGCGCAAGCATCCGGTATCGGGTACTGTAAAAATGCATAATGGAATAGACTTTAGCGCCAGAACAGGAACACCCGTATATGCCACTGGTAACGGTATTGTGGAATTTGTGGGTACCAATGGTGGCTTTGGAAAAACAATTATTATTCGTCATATCTCTGG
>WTGT01000317.1 GCA_011523445.1 Paracoccaceae bacterium | reverse complement strand
GATAAGTACATACATGAATTTTCAGGAGGTCAAAGACAACGGATTGCCATTGCCAGGGCCATGGTAATCAAACCGGATTTGGTTATTCTGGACGAGGCCGTTTCCGCCCTTGATGTATCGATCAGGGCTCAGATATTGGATTTGCTGAATGAACTGCAGGTACAACATAACCTGTCATACCTCTTTATAAGTCACGATTTGACTGTCGTAAGAGCAGTAACTGACCGGGTTCTGGTCATGCAGGGTGGTAAAATTATTGAAGAGGGAAGAACTGACAGGATTTTTGACCACCCACAACATGATTATACCAAACGGTTACTCCAGGCTTCACCCAGAATCCCTACGGAGTGGGTCAAAAATGAAATAAACCAAGGATACCACACGGGCTAATCCCGTGTGGTATTGAATTGTTTTAGTCTTCCCAGTAGACTTGGGTCAAATCATTGGCCTGGGCAGGTGAGTTTTCCCACAAACCTACAATTTTGGCATTTGCAACACCAAGTTTGGCCAGTTGGAACAAATATCCATTGACATAATCATTGGCAATAATCTGCTGGGCTCTATGGGCCAGCTCTGATCTTTCTGCCGGGTCGGTTGCAAGATTCAACTGATTCATGACATCTTGGAATTCTGCACTGTCGTACTGGAAGTAGTAATCAGGACGGGCATAAATATTGATATCAGTGGGTTCGGTATGACTGACAATGGTCAAGTCATAATCCTTGTTCCTGAAGACCTGTTCCAACCATTGCCCCCAATCCAGATTGGAGACTTCGGTTTCAATGCCAACGGCCCTCAGCTGAGCAGCAATGATTTCACCGCCTCTGCGAGCATAAGAGGGAGGTGGTAAAGCCAATCTCAATGTAATGCCATCAGGATGACCTGCTTCAGCCAATAGTGATTTAGACATTTCAGGATCATGGGCGGAATTGGAAGTCAAATCAAGATAGTCAGGATTGTGTGGTGCAAAGTGGGTTCCAATTGGAGTGCCATACCCAAACATTGCCCCATCAATTATTTCCTGTCGGTTAATCGCGTGTGCAATGGCCTTTCGTATCCTGATATCCGAAAGTAATTCACTCTTATTGTTGGTGGAAAGAATTGTTTCTCCTTCGGTTGACCCGATGATTACCTTGAAATTGGGGTCGGATTCAAACTGCACAAGTGTTTCGGGACTGGGGAAGGCAGGAAAAGCATCAATATCTCCAGCCATCAAAGCACCAAATGCTGCCGTGGGATCAGCGATAAATTTAAAGGTGGCAGAATCGAGGGCTACCGCTTCTCCCCAATAATCAGGGTTCCTTACAATGGTAATCTGATCGCCTTCCCTTCTTTCATGGAACATGAAAGGTCCGGTACCAACAGGGTTCACACCTGCATTATCAGCTGTTGCCGGATCAAGGATGATGGCATCACCCCAAGCCATGTTGGTCGGGAAGGAACCGTTCGGATTACTCAGGGTAATCTGTACAGTAGTTGCATCAATGACTGTTACGTCACTAATTCCAGCGAATAAGGCCTTTTGGGCATTGGTTGAATCTTCGGCCCGGGCCCTATCAAGCGAGAACTTCACATCACTTGCATCAAATTCCGCTCCATCATGGAACTTTACCCCAGATCTCAGATGAAATGTGTAAACCAGACCATCATCCGAAATGTCCCAACTATGTGCCAATCCCGGAAGAATCGAACCATCAGAAGCATATCTGGTCAAGCCCTCGAAAATATTGGCGTAAACCACTTCATCGATTGCAGCCGCGGCACCACCTGTAGGATCAAGGTGTGGCGGTTCCAACTGCATTCCAATGGTAATTGATTGATCGGCAGCTTTAAGCGGACCAACCATTCCAGCGACCAAGGTCAAACTGGCCAAAATTATGGCCATCAATCGATTATGTCTCATTATAGTACCTCCTATAAATTTTGCTAATTTTTCTCCTTGCAGAGTAAATCAAAGATTGTACATGCCATTACCTTGGCACTGTCAACCATATCCTGTATCCCGACCCACTCGTCTGGTTGATGAGCCAAATCCAAAATTCCAGGTCCATAGGCGATACAGTTTTTCAATTTTCCAATGCGGTCAATATGTTTTTGGTCGTACGTACCCGGAGAAATAACATATTCCGGTGATCCCCCCAATACTTCTTGAATGGATTTATGTACCGACGTCACGATTGGTGCATCTTTTTCTGTTAAGATCGAGGGTACGCTGAACATTTCGGTTACAGAATATTCAAAATCAGGTCGCTTGGCCTTAATGGATTCCAGCATTTTTCCAATTTCGGATTTTACGCTCTCAATTGATTCTTCAGGGAGAAACCTTCGATCAATTCTGATTCGGCACCGATCGGGAACACATGGGGCTGAAAAACCGGCAAAGTCACTATCCTGTTCCTTTTCACCTCCATGAATTGAATTGAGATTC
>WTGT01000338.1 GCA_011523445.1 Paracoccaceae bacterium | reverse complement strand
CCATCACTGCTTTTCATGTTGCTAATGAGGATGCAGTTACAGCTGGACAATCAATCGTTGAACTGAAAATGTAAACTTGTAACCATGTCGATTTCGAGTATTTTGATAGCCAATCGTGGGGAAATTGCGGTACGGATAATCCGAGCCTCGCAAGAGCTGGGAATAAAAACCATCCAAGTTTATTCCGATGCAGATAAGGACTCCCTGCCTGTCATGATGGCAGATGAAACTGTCAACATAGGACCTCCACAACCACTGAAATCCTATTTGAATCAGGATAAAATCATCGAAGTCGCACTGGATTCAGGGGCAGATGCAATACATCCTGGTTATGGTTTCCTTTCGGAAAATGGTTCATTCGCCGATAAAGTCAAAAAGGCAGGATTGAAATTTATTGGCCCCGAAGGAGAAACTATCAGTCAACTTGGGGATAAGGTAGTTGCCAGAAAACTGGCGGAGCAAAGTGGCCTCCCAACCGTACCGGGAAGCAATGGTCTGGTTGAATCCCTTGAAATGGCCAAATCGGTTTTGAAGGAATTTGATTTTCCTGTTCTCATAAAGGCAGCAGCTGGTGGGGGTGGAAGAGGTATTCGGATTGTAAATGATTGGGAGGAATTTGAACGCTTGTTTCCTGTTGCAAGTCTGGAGGCAAGAACCTTTTTTGGTGACGGTGGATTGTTTGTTGAAAAATATTTGCCAAGACCACGCCATATTGAGGTACAAGTTTTGGGGGATGGCGAAAATACGATCCATGTATTTGATAGAGAATGTTCACTTCAAAGGAGAAGACAAAAGATTTGGGAAGAAGCCCCGGCTTCACCACTTAATGATGCGATACGCAATACCATTTGTACAAAGGCAAGGGATTTTGCCCACATGGTCAGTTATTGTGGAGCAGGCACAGTGGAATTCCTGTATGATGAAACAACCGAAGAATTTTATTTCCTGGAAATGAATACACGAATTCAAGTTGAGCACCCGGTAACCGAAATGATAACCGGAATTGATTTGGTCCGTGAGGGTATTTCCATTGCAAATGGTAAAAAGATAAATATCAAGCAAAATGACATCGCGATCAGGGGGCATGCCATCGAGTGTCGTATAAATGCCGAGGATCCAAGGAATAACTTTTTGCCCCAACCAGGGCAGGTTGAAAAACTACGATTTCCCTCTGGCCCAGGCGTAAGATTTGATACAATGCTTTACGCGGGTTACAATATCCCACCATTTTATGATTCCCTTCTTGGAAAATTGATTGTGTGGGATGAAAACCGCAGCAACTGCATCAAGCGTATGAAACGAGCTTTGAGTGAACTTGAAATAAGTGGAATAGAAACGACGAAGACTATTCATCAGGCCTTGATTGAAGACCAACAGATAAGGCATGGTGATGTATATACTTCATTTCTTGATGACTGGTTGGTTAATGGGAAATTTACATAGCTTATAAAAGGGAGTTTTGCTTATGGGTACCAGATATTCTTTTGGAGGTGATGATCATATCTTCGCTGAAGTTAGCGAGGAAATGTCACTGAATGCTTTTTTTAAAAGTCTGTCAATGACAAAAGCAGTCAGGGAAAGCCAAATCAAGGGTTTGATAGAAATCTGCCCTGCCAATGCATCTTATCAGATAAAGTTTGACCCGGATCAAATCAAACCAAATGATCTTTTGGATGAATTGAAAAAAATTGAGGGCCTGACTTCAAAAACAGATGCGACATTGAAAACCCGAGTAATTGAAATTCCAGTTTTTTTCAATGATCCCTGGACGCATGAAACCCTAATGCGGTTTCGAGAAAGGCACCAGGATCCCAATAGTACTGACATTGAGTTTGCCGCCAGTATTAACAAATTTGATTCAGTTGATTCCTTTATCGAGGCATACACCAATTCACCTTGGTTTGTCAGTATGGTCGGATTTGTTGCGGGATTACCATTCATGTATCAAATGGTTGAGAGGGAGCGGCAGATCGAGGTACCGAAATACTTGAGACCTCGTACTGACACTCCAAAACTTACTGTAGGATACGGAGGGTGTTTTGCTTGTATATACTCAGTGAGAGGTGCAGGTGGGTATCAGATGTTCGGGATTACACCGATGCCAATATTCGATCCCAGACAGGAAATCAATTACCTCCGCGATTTCATGGTTTTTTTCAATCCTGGAGATATTGTCAAATTCAAGCCAATTGATCGTGAAGCCTATGACCATTATTGCGCCGAGGTAGAAGCCAACAGATTTGAACCGAGAACAATTGATTTTGTCTTTGCCCTTGAAGAGTTTCAAAGCGGCATTGACTCATATAATCACAAAATAGGGGAAAAGTTATATGTCAATTAAGGTTGTTAAACCCGGGTTGGCGACTTCAGTACAAGATTTGGGTCGCCCTGGCTATTACCATCTGGGAATTCCAATTTCGGGCGGAATGGATC